>CBDTWX010000240.1:0-8288 GCA_965364305.1 uncultured Thermoanaerobaculia bacterium | reverse complement strand
TCGCCCCGTTGGAACCCGTTCAACGCGACCGCCGTCGTCGAAGGAGCGTTTCGGCCGACTGGCTCCGCCGGACCGGGACTCACCAAGTCACCGACGAGGAGCGCGCGTCCATACCCGACCTTCTGAGGCGAGTCGATGTCGACATCATGGACCTCCACCGTGCGGCGCAGCTCCTGGCGGCCGAAAACGACGACGACGCCGTGGCGGCGGTCAAGATCCTGGACCACCTGCTCCACCTCGAAGACAGCGAGTTGACTGATCAGACCTTGAGAATCCTGCGTCGTTCGGTGGAGTCGCCGTCGGCGGTGGTTCTCCGCCGCGCTTTTCAGGTTCTCGCAGTCGCCGAAATTGAACCCTACTACTCTCAAACGCTGGCCAAGTTTCTCGACAGGGATGACGACCTTCTCGATGCCGAAACGATCTCGGTGTTGGTGGACAAAGACCTCTCTTCGAATCAGATCGATGCCTTCGTTGCCGAGGCCGAGAGCCGTTGCGAGAGAGCCACGGACTCTCTCGATCCTTCGATTCCCGCGATGTGCGACTTCCTGTGCGGCTACGGATCGACCCATCCCAGCCAGTATCGAAAGCTGCGTGGCTTCTTCACCCGCGCGGTGATGATCGCTCACGGCGAACAAGCTCGAGCGTTGGCCGCGGAAGGAAAAAAACGCCTGGCTCAAGGTTTCAGGAACTGGCTCGGAGCGCCCTCGCGGGTGGCGGTGGACCCTGAGACCGGCCTCGAGTACAGGTGGGAAGATGTCGTTGAGTTTTCGGACGAGGTGGACTCCCAAACACGGGAACAGCTCCTCGATGCTCTGCGCACCACTCCGATCATCCGCGAGGCCTCATTTCTCTTTGGCAGCTCACCAAAAGTCATCCATCTCGATGACATCCTGCCGGGCGGAGTGTGGATTCGGTTGCTCGGCAGCTCGCACGGGAAATCGGTCTTTCGAGTGGCTGTGAGGACGCGGGATCGGGAACAGCTCGATCTGGCCCTCAACCTCAACCGGGATCTCCCGGATGAGGATGCCAAAGAGGAGATCAACTGGCTCATCGTATGCAGCGAAACCAGCGGTGCCGGGCCCCTGGTCGAAATTTTCGGAGGTTCGTGGCCCGAACATGGTCTCTGGACCGAGGAGTTCATTCCCGGGGAGACGCTGGACCGAGCGGTGAACCGGCTCGCGAGGCGTCAGGAGGACCCGGATCGAATCGAGTCCTGGTGGCCGTTTGCAGCGTGGGCAGCACTCGGTGCTTATGTCGATTTCTGGAACCGAACCGGCCGGAGGCTCGTGGTGGCCGACCCGTCTCCGGCAAATGTGATTGTTCCCATGCATGACTACCATACGGGCGCGCGGCTCGTCTCGATCTCCTCTCGAGCTCCGTTCGACAGCCTGCCGACGATGTTGCGGAGCTTTGACCGTTTCTTCGTCGTTCCGGTCGAGTCTGAGCATCCGCAGCTCGCCGGTCTCGTGGGTTGGGACATTTTGTTTTCTGCGGTCCTCGAGATCATCGGCGAAAAGGAAGGGGCGGCACAGCTGCGCGCGGTGCTCGAGTCCGCCTCGTCCGAGAACCGCGAGATGGCTCAGCGACTCGAGGTATTCCTCGACTCCGTTGGTCGCCGCGGTTTCCTCCCCCGGAGGCTTTTCTTCGCGGCCAAGCGCTACCGCCGTTGGGAGCGGCTCAACGCCGACGCCACGCTGCGTGCGCGGGCACGCACGCTCCACGAGATATTCGTCACCTACGATCTCGCCGCACTGCAAACCGCGTATCCAGAAGTCCGCACGCGCTTCTTTCGCGCGACGGTGTTTCGGGAAGCCTCTGACGCCCTATCGGAAGGCCTCGAAACCATCATCGCGAGACTGCGCGGCGGAGACCTGCCCCCCAACGAGCTCAGCTCGGCGGTCGCAGATCTTCGGGCCCACCTTTCCCTGGGCCCAGACGACGACTACTTTCTGGCCCGTCTTTCGTACCCCTATCTGAGGCCCGAGGACGAGACGGCGTTTGTGGAGGCAGCAGCCGGCGGCACCCAACAAAGCGAGATGGTCGTTACTCACGAAGACGCCGAGGGCAACCGGTATCAGATCCGCCATGCCCTGCGAGCCAGGGAGATCGGCCGCCTCCACAGGCTGTTCCTGACAAACAGGCTGCAGGTTCAGTTTCGTCCCGAGCACCGATTTCTCGTCGCGATCAGCGAACGTGGAAACCTGATCGGTGGATTGTTCTACGAAGAAGAGCCGGAGGCTCAGTCGGCCCACATGGACAAGATCGTGGTGGCCGAAGGGTTTCAGGGTCGCGGCATTGCCGGTGCCCTGATCGAGGAGCTTCGGAACCGTCTCCGCACCGCCGGTTATCGTTCACTGACCACCGGATTCTTTCGCCCGCAGTTCTTCTACCGCATGGGCTTCACCGTCGAACGCCGCTACGCGGGTCTTTTCCAATCGTTGGTCGAGGAAGTTGAAGAAACCTGAACACAACCGGAAGGAAATCGGATCACCGTAGGTTTCCGTGAGGTGTGATCGGTCAGCGCTCGGTGTTGTCTTGATTGCATCGCTATGCTAGTTTATGACTACATCGTGATCGAGACCTCGATATCGTCCGATCCGGAAACAAATCAACCGAGAGCGAGGAACAGACGATGCCGCTGAATGGACGCAAAATTCTGGTCGCCGAGGATGAGCCCGATCAGCTCAACTTCATCAAGACAGTGCTCGAAGACAACGGCGCGACGGTGCTCGTGGCCCACAACGGAAACCAAGCGCTGGATATGGCGCGCGCCGAAATCCCCCACGCCATGACCCTGGACATCAACATGCCGGGCATGGACGTCATGGAGCTGCTGGGCGAGCTCAAACACGACGAGGCCCTCGAGGCGCTGAAGATCTGTATCGTCAGCGGCAGACCCGAGCTCCGCCTCATTCTTCGCGATCGGCACCTGAACGCCAACGCCTATCTCGACAAACCGTTTACCGAAGAGGATCTTGTCTCCAGCATCGAGGGTCTCCTCGCGAGCTGATACAACTCCGAACGGCATGCAAAAGGCCCCCTCGGAGGGGGCCTTTTTGATGCTCGGTTTCTCCCCACTATCGATATCCGAAGAGCATTGCGTAGATGATCAGGACAATCAGCGTCAGCCCGATTCCGAGAGCGATAAAGCCGAATGTTTTGAATGCCTTTTCGGCTCGCTTCGGAAAGGGGTCCTTCAGCTTGGCATCGATCTCGGCGATCGAGCCGCTCGCCATCAGCTCCTCGTACTCGCCGGGTTTGTCGTGGCGGAGCTCTTCGATGGGGACCCGTCCGGTGAAGATCACCGGATCCATCGGGAACTTGTCTGGACGGAAGTGGGTGTTGAAGAAATGGATGGTGAAGATGAAGGCGACCGCAAGGAGTGCCTCGTCGGAGTGAATGATGGTTGCCACGTTGACCGACCACCCGGGCAGCAGCTTGGTGAAAAACTCCGGGAACCAGAGCAAGAGCCCCGTGGAGCCGATGACAAACACGCCCCAGAATACCGCGAAATAGTCGAACTTCTCCCAGTAGGTGAAACGTCCGTAGTGGGGACGTGGTCCGCGCCCGAAGAACCACTTGATCGACTCCCAAACCTGGCGGATATCGGTGAGGTTGAACATCAAGGAGTTCTTGTCGAAGATGTACGCAATCCAGGATTTGCCGCTTTCTTTCTTACCCTTCACGATCTGCCTAAGATGGAATACAAAGAGCGCCAACAGGACCACCGCCGCGATGCGATGAAGAAGGCCCATCGTCGCAAATCCACCGAGAATCCTCGACAGCACCGTCGCCCAGCCCATGTACGAGAACTTGAGCGCCATCCCGGTCAGCGCCAGCGTGAAGAACGAAAGCAGCATCGTCAGGTGCATCAAGCGATGAGTTCGGTTGAATCGCTCGTACAGTTTCTCCGCCGGAGCGTGCTTGTGCTGAACCCATTTGTCACGTGTTCGCAGCAAGCGCCACAGCCAGGCCATGGTGTGGAGGATGGCAAAGGTCATCGTACCCGCGAGGAGCGCGGTCATGAACCAAAATGAGTAGAAGAGGAACGGATACTTCTCCGGATCGTGGTGAGTGGCGTGGGTCAGGTAGCCGGCAAATTTCCGGTGTGCGCCCGGGTGGCAGTTCGCGCAGGTTTCGACAACGTTCTCTCGGCTCAGCGCGGATTCAGGATTCTCCGGGGGCAGGATGTTGTGGGTGCCGTGACAGTCGTAGCATTTGGCAGCACCTTCCGATCCGAGTCGAGAGACCTTGCCGTGGTATGTGTCGAAGAAGGTGTGGGCCTCGTCCTCGTGGCAGCGCCCGCACTGATTCATCATCGACATGCGGAAACCCGTCACGTCGGTCCTCGAGATGGTGTGCGAGGTGTGGCAGCTTTCACAGGTCGGGAGGTCGCGATCGGTGTCCGTGTTCTCCGGCGAGTGGATGCTGGTCGCGAAGGTCTCCTCGATGCCGTGGTGGCAGGTGCCGCAGGTTTCAGCGATGTTGGCCGGGTTGATCGAGGACTCGGGGTCGTCGGCCGGCAGCTCCATGTGCGCCCCGTGACAGTTGGTGCAGGTCGCCGACACGACCAAACCGGCTTCAATCAGACCCCTGCCGTGGATGCTCATCGCGTAGCTGGCGACGATATCGGGAATGTCCGACTCAATCCTCGTTGCGGCGATCTCACCCTGGCGGTGGCACTTGCCGCACAGCTCAGGGACATTGCGCGGGTAGGTCGGCGAGGTCGGCAGGCGGTGGCTTTCGGTCGCGTGCCTTTCGTGACAGTCGAGGCACCGAGGCGCGTCAGGATCTCCCGCCAAGGTCAGAGAGCCGTGCGCGCTGCGGTTGTATTTCTGAACCTCCTCGGCGTGGCAGGTGCTGCAATCCACCGGTGAGGTGATCGTGTCACACGCCCGTTCGTGCGACGGGCTCACCTGGGTGTGACACTGGGCGCAGGCCACCCCCGCGTGGGAACCGATGTTGTAGCTTCGCTCATCGACGAAGAGCGAGATCTTCCGACCGTCTCGCTTCATCGTCAGCTCCTGGTCGGCGTGGCACCTCATGCAGTTGCGATTCGCAGCGCCCAAAGCGGTCAACGGTTCGCGGCGAATCTTGTGCGGCTGGTGGCACTCCACGCAGGAGGGGATCTGGTGAGGCTTTTCCTCCCACAGTCTTCCCTCGACCACCTTGACGTGGACCTCTTCGATCCGCGAATGGCAGACGATGCACGTTTCAGCCACGTTTTCGCGGTGGATGCTCGATCGCGGATCGGTGTGCTCGAGAATATCGTGTGATGTGTGACACGAGGTGCAGACCGCGGTCACGGTGAGACCTTTTTTGAAGAGCCCCTCGCCGTGAATGCTGAGAGAGTAGTTTTCGAGGATCCGATCCTGCGGGATGTCGTGGGTGATCGACACCTCGGTCCCCTCGTGATGGCAGCGGCCACACAGCAGAGGAACATTCATTCTCGACACCGGTGATTGGAGATCGGACGTGGGCAAGATGGCGTGGTGCTCGTGGCATGTCACACAGCTCGGCGCCAGGGCGTCACCCTTGGCAGCCGCCCGACCATGCAGGCTCCGGCGGTGCTCGACCGCCTGTTGCTCATGGCACGTGCCGCAGATTGCAACCTCTTCCTGCTCACCCTTCGGCGGCGCCATGGTGTGCCCGGCATGACAGCTCACACAGCTGGCCGCGGGTCCGTTGTCGGACGACCGCGCGTGCGGACTTCGCGACACCTGTTTCGACTCCCTCGCGTGACAGCGTCCACACAGCTCCCCCGAATGGGACGCACTCACCGGTGACGCCGGATCTTCTGGAGACAGCACATCGTGCGTGCCGTGACAGGTTGCGCATTTGGCCGCCGGCTGTGCCGGGTTCTCGGCCCACGCACCGTGCGGCCCGGCCGCCAGCTCTTCGGCCACGTCATCGTGGCACATCGCGCAATCGATGGGTTCGAGCTCGTCCTCGTGGGGCAGCTCTGCGCCATCGAGCTCCATGTGACAGTCGATGCAGCCGAAATCCGCATGGACCGACAGCGCGTATTTTTCAGGGTCGACAAAGACCGAAACTTCCACGCCTCCGCGCTCGCCCACGAGCTCAGGGTCCTCATGGCACATCAAACAGTCGTCGTTCTCCTGTGCGCCGAGAGGAACCATGTGGGAGGCCGTCACCAGGAACCAGGTAACGAGCACTATCCAGCGTCGCATTCCGTGCCCACCCGATTGACCGCTCGCCATGAGCATCCTTTCTTCTGGCGCCGGATACGATTCCCGGCGTCAACGGCACTATATCTCTATGTAACGAAATATTCAAGTCTCTTGTGAAAATAATTTCAAGCTCACAAACACCGCGTAATTGAGACTAAAGTTCAGATAGATGTTTCTAAATTGTCGCCCGCAGCCACAACCGATCATCGTAACTGCGCAATCCCCGACCTCCAGAACCGAAACCCGGCATCTCAATTTGGATGATTTGCGCAGTTGTGCAACCAAGACTGAACTGTTAGGATCTCTCCGCCCTTCGGGGCTGAAAACTGAACCTCATCGGGAGATGTCATGCCATCGAGTGCCGAGGATCGCAAGCAGTTTTTTGGTCGTCTCTTCAACTTCGCCAATAATGGTCTGACCATCGCGGGCGTGGTTCTCACCACGCTTTCGGGTTTGCTGATCATCGTGTTCTTGATCGCCCAGATGTGGGGCGGTCTTCAAAACCCCTATATCGGCCTCTTCGCCTATGTGGTGCTGCCGATGGTCTTCGTCCTTGGACTCCTCGAGATTCCCATCGGTATGTGGCGTCGGCGCCGCAAGCTGCTCAAGGAGGGCGCAACAGACGCCGAGCTCACCGAATACCCCCGGCTTGACTTCAATGACCGGCACATGCGGCGGGTCGCCTCGATTGTCATCGTGATGACCGCGCTCAACACCGTCATCCTCGGCGCCGCTTCGTTCTTCGCCGTTGAGGAGATGGAGACTGTCGAGTTCTGCGGCGAGACCTGCCACACGGTCATGCAGCCCGAGTACACCGCCTACCAGGACTCGCCTCACTCACGAGTGTCGTGCGTCGATTGCCACATCGGACCGGGAGCTTCGTGGTTCGTCAAATCGAAGCTCGACGGGCTCCGTCAGGTGTGGCACACCGCTATCGGCACCTACGAGTCCCCGATTTCGACGCCGCTCCACACCTTGCGGCCGGCCAGAGAGACCTGCGAACAATGCCACTGGCCCAACAAACACCACGGCGACAAGCTTCGAATTTTCTCGCGGTACCGGTCCAACGAGGAGAACTCACCCTCATACACCGCGATGCTTCTGCGAACCGGCGGCGGCAGCCTCGACATCGGCCGACACGGTGGGATCCATTGGTGGCATATCTACTCCGACAATCGCATCCGCTATATTTCAAGCGAAGACCGCGAAGAGATCAGTTGGGTGGAACTGACGACCCCCGAGGGCGAGGTCCGCGCGTATACACGGAACGGTGAAGATTTTCCCTCCCAGGAGGCCCAGGACGCTTCGCGAATCATGGATTGTATCGACTGCCACAACCGGCCGACCCACACCTTCCAGGTGCCGTCCAAGGCCATCGACTGGACCCTCGATACTCATCCGGAGCTGGTTGCACTTCCCTATTACAAGAAACAGGCCGTGGCGGCGATCGAAGGCGAGTACGAGTCTCATGCAGCGGGGGTTGCAGCGGTTCGGGCGACGATCATCGACTACTACTCGAGCGATCACCCCGAGATCGCTACGAGTCAGGCCGACCTCGTAGGCCGCGGGGCTGACCTCGCAGCGGAGGTTTACGGAAATACAGTCTTCCCGGCGATGGAGACCAACTGGGAGACCCACCCGAATCACATCGGCCACGATGATTTTCCGGGGTGTTTCCGATGCCACGATGACGAAATGGCAACCGCAGACGGTGCCTACACCATCCCTATGGACTGTGAGACCTGTCATGTCTTTCTCGTGGAGGACAGCCCCGATTATCCTGAGTTCGCGTATGCACTCGAGGTGGACTGAAACTGAAGCTTTCCGGCTTCAACATCGGGCTCATCAATCGAAAGAGCTGATTCGCATCCTTCGAGCGATCGATGCTGACGCTAATGCTGAAGACTGCGATTGCCTCTGATTGCTGCCGCTGGCTCTGTCGCCGACCCTGATGCTGTCCCTGCCACTGATTCCTGCCGCCGCCGCTGCTGGGAACCTCCAGTCGCTAGCCCGGACTATTCACCAGCGTTCGAAGCGAAAGGTTCGAGGTGACGTGCCCGGGGTCGTTTTCGACCCGAGGGGCGCGGAGGCGTACGT
>CBDTWX010000239.1:0-8300 GCA_965364305.1 uncultured Thermoanaerobaculia bacterium | reverse complement strand
AGGCGAAGGGATCGCGAGCAGGTCGAGCAGGCGCATGCAGTAGTGATCGACAAAGACCTGCTGGGCAGTCACCTCGTCGGGTCTGAGATAGAAAGCGGGCAGCGGCGGCACGATGTGGGCGCCGGCACGAGCGAGTTTGAGAAGGTTTTCCAGCAGAATCGGCGACATCGGTGTCTCGCGGATGCCGAGCAGCAACGGCCACCGCTGTTTGAGAGCGACGTCGGCTACCCGCTGGGCGAGGCCACGAGAAATCCCGTTGGCCAGTGCACCGGCCGTGCCTGCCGAACACGGCAAAACAACCACGCCATGAAGCAGGTGAGAGCCCGACGCGATCGGTGCGGTGAGCTCAGTGTTCTGGTACGGCCTGACCCTCCGCCGGAGCACGTCACTCACCGGCAACTGTTCGCACATGCCGCGCGCGCTCGCCCAGTCGGGTCCGAGTTCGTGCGCGAGGACCTTGCTGGCCGGCCCCGTGACCACGAGATGAAGGGTCTCGATCGGCGAGCTTTCCAATACCACGGTGGCGAACCGTGCGGCGAGAACGGTTCCCGAGCCACCGGAAATGATGAGAGCGAGGTCACGGGACATCGACCGCGCCCCAACCCGTGGCGACCCTACCACCGTCGCGTGTCCGAGTAATTTCCATCGGGGGAGTATATCAGCCGGTCACTGACAAAAGACTTTGACACCTCCTGGGCGGGATGTTTCGACGATTGGCGACAAAATATTTTGTCAACTGCGCCACGTCGCCATCCTCAGAGAATCAACATAAATACAACAAAAGAATGCTTTTATGGATCATTGCTGCCATTGGCATGGCATCTGCTCTGTGGGAGGTCGAACAAAGGAGGCACCCATGGATGGCAATTGACGCGGCCCGAAACTATCGATTCACTGATCGAACGAAAGGAGAAAACCATGAAGAAACGTATCGCCCTTTCCCTGGTGGCCGTTGTTCTGCTGACAGTCTCCCTCGCCAATGCCGACGAAGAGAACTCGGGGGTTGTCAACATCAACACCGCAAGCGCAGAGCAGCTTCAGCTCCTCCCGCGGGTGGGACCGGCCCTTGCCGACCGCATCATCGAGTTTCGCGAGGCCAACGGCTCGTACCGGACCGTGGACGAAATAGTCGCGGTCAAAGGGATCGGCGAAAAGTCGTTCGAAAAACTCGAGCCATTCATCGTCACGAGTGGGGCGACCACGCTGACCGAAAAGGTGAGCCTGCCCCGTTCCTCCGGCAGCGCCGACGCCGCCGATCAATGATCAATCGTCGCCCCGGCTCCGCTTCGTCAGAAGGCGTCGTGGGCGACCAAACTACAGCGTGGACGGGATGCGGCCCTTCGGGGCCGCGTTTTACCATTGGAGGTTGTATGGCTTGTCAGCATGTACAGGGAAGGGGAGCGCGGGGTATGTCTTTGGTCGAAGCGGCGGTGGTCCTGGCGGTGTCGGCGGTGGTCCTGGCGGTGACCCTTCCACACCTCGGTGAGACGCGTCGTGCGGCGGTTCTCAGAGGTGCGGCTCAACAGATCCATGGTTTGCTCTACCGGTGTCGGGTGATTGCCATCAGGAGCCAACAGGCGCACGGCCTCGTCTTCGAGCGCCGCGGAGACGGGTCGTGGAGGTGCTTTATCGCCCGCGATGGAGACGGTGACGGCATTCTCCGGCGCGACATCCAGCGCCGAGTCGATCCGATCGTCAGCGAGGTTGTATTTTTCGAGGCTGGAGCAGCCGGTCTCGGGATCCTTCAGTCCGAGTTCGTCCCCGATCCGTCGGGGCGTGGCCGTTTGCGCGGCGATCTCCGCGACCCGGTGCGTGCCGGCCGCGGAGACATCATCACGTTCACGCGCCGTGGCACAGCCACGCCGAGCTCGCTCTATTTCACCGACCACTCGTCGCGGATGCGGGTGCTGCGCGTCTATGGCGGAACCGGTCGGGCCGTCCAGCTGGTGTGGAAATCCGGATGGTCGAGGTGGCGTCCGATGTAGGATTCCAGGTTGCGTGTCAGTCCGATCTCGATGAACAGGCCCGAAACTCGTTCTCGATGATTGCCCCGCAAGCGGCTTCAACGGCACCCAACAGGACTGAGCGAACGACTCGTGCGTTCTTGCGAACCACGGCGCCTTCACCGAGAACCGACGCCTCGACAACGGCCCCGGCCTCGATGGTCGCATGACGTAGGACAAATGTGTCGGCCAACCACGCCGAGGTGTCCACGTTGGCGGTGGCATGGATCGAGGTTTTCCCGGCCAGCCTCTGTCTCGCCATCTCGAGATAATCCAATGGCGTGCCCACCTCCCGCCAATGTCCGGCAACCACCACGCCGCCCAGCCGCCCCGCTGCCTGCGCCGGCACCCACAAAACTTCCTGCACCTGACTCGGTTTCACGGGCAGCTCGTCGAGAGCCTTGCGGCTGATAGCCATCACGCCCGGATAGAGAAATGGGACCTCGATGGCGTCGGGCCGGCCCGGTGGACGGATGGCCTCGACTCTTCCGTCGGTGTCGAGAATGACCCGCGACCAACGGGTGGGATCCAGATGAGGCAGCAGGGCAAGCGTCACCGCGTCCCCCTGCTCGAGGTGACGGATAGCCAGAGCTCGGATGTCGAGACCCAGGACACCGTCACCATTGATGACGAGCACCGGCCCGTCTCGACCCAGAAGTCCCCGTTGGCGGGCCAGGGCGAGACCGCCGGCCGTGCCCATGAGTCGGTTTTCTTCAGAAAACACCACCTCCACCTGATCGAGATCGACTTCTGAAACCGCCTGGGCCATCCGGTGGGCGAGGTGCCAGGTGTTGACCACGATACGCTCCACTCCGGCGGCCACCGCGAGGCGCATGGCCGAGGAGATGACGGGCCCGTCGGGCAGATCCAGGGCGGGTTTGGGCACCACTGACGACAACGGGCGCATGCGTTCACCCCGTCCAGCAGCCAGAATCACAGCGACCGGGAAGATAGTCGGCTTCATTCGGGGAAGACCATGTCGGCCGGAAGGTCGGTGCCCTGGTGGCTCTTTCGATACTCCGACCAGAGGCTGAGGTAGGAACCGCGTACCGCCTGTTCGTGATCGAGATTGAGGGATGCAGCGGTGTCGGCTAGCGCCTCAGGGGGGCCTTCGATCTCTACAAAATCACCCATCGGAGTGTGGTCGAGAACGACTGCCATACCACCGAGGAGCCAGGTCTCTCGATCCTTTTCGTAGCGCGCTGCGACTGAAAAGCCGAGGTGCTCGAAGATCTCCAGCAGACGTCCCGCGTCTTCGCAGGTGACCTCGTGTTCGGGGCGTTCCTTGATGTTCCCGTGGTATTTTACGGGCCCCTTGAAGGTCAATATGTGCTGTCCGCCGTAGGTTCTTAATCGCAGAATGCTGCCGGTTTTCTGGAGGCGACCTCCGTCGGAGTCGAGGAGAATGTTGATTTCCCGAGCCATCGGGTGGACCCGGGTGGCTGAACGTCTCACGAGCGATTCCCGCACCGAGCCCAGGTCGGGAACCGGAATCTTGAGTTCGGTCTCCACCCGATCGTTGACCACTCACTGAGCTTATACAGATTTGGAGTGCGAGCCAAGAACCGGCACTTCCGACCTTCCGATTTCGGTTCTCGGGTTTCGTGGAGCCTTTCGGCTCACAACGCTGTCGATTCGAAGGGGCCACCATACTCCTCACGTGGGTGGATCGAAACCCGAGATCCGAAATCGGAGGCGAGGAATGGTGAGTGGGAAGGTAGTACTATGACCTCATGCGGCATGTTGTCTGGGGTACTGCGGGCCATATCGATCACGGGAAGACCACTCTCGTCAAGTCGCTCACCGGGACTGACTGTGATCGCCTGCCGGAGGAACGTGAACGAGGGATCACGATCGATCTCGGCTTTGCCCAGCTTTCCGACGACGAGATCCAGCTCCATTTCGTGGACGTTCCCGGGCACGAACGGTTGGTCCACACGATGATCGCCGGCGCCGCCGGGATCGACCTGGCGCTGTTGGTGATCGCCGCAGACGAAGGTGTCATGCCGCAGACCCGTGAGCATCTGGAGGTCATCCGGCTGATGGGCGTGCCGGGAGGTGCTGTTGCCCTGACCAAGATCGATCTGGTTGACGAGGAGCTCTCCGAACTGGTCGCCGAGGAAGTGCGAGAGCTCCTCGAACCGACCTCGTTCTCCGGTGTCCCCGTCGTCGGGGTGTCGGCCACTACGGGCAGTGGTCTCGACGAGCTCAGGAGAGTCCTTTTCGACCAGGGGCGAATGGCTCGTCCGCGGCAGGTCGACGGGCGTCCGTTTCGGGAGCCCGTGGACCGTGTGTTCAGCCTCACCGGGGCGGGGACGGTGGTCACGGGAACATCGCTGTGGGGAACCCTCGAGGTCGGGTCCGAGGTCACGATTCAGCCCGGTGGCGATACCGCCCGAGTGCGGCGCCTGCACGTGCATGGCGACGAACGGCAGGCCGTCGAGGCAGGAGAACGGGTGGCCCTCAATCTTGCCGGTGTTCCGCGAGATCGGCTCAGCAGAGGCAATCAGGTGATCTCTCCGGGTCCGTGGCAAGCTAGCAGAATTTTGACTGTTGGTCTCGAGCTTCTGGTTTCGGCGCCGGGGCCGCTGGATGAAGGGGACGAGGTCGAGGTCCACGCGCTGGCGGCCAGGGTTTCGGGACGCGTTGAACGACTCGCCGTGCGGCCGCTGACGCCCGGTGCGTGCGCCAATGCGCAGATCTCGCTTCGTGAGCCGATGCTGGTGTTTCCGGGTGACCGCCTCGTCCTGCGACGGCCTTCACCAGTCAACACCTTTGCCGGGGGTCGGGTTCTCGACGCTCATTTGCGCCGCTGGCGGCGGCGCGACAGCGCGGCGCTCGACGATCTGCCCGGTGTCCAACGCAGTGCGTGGCCGGATCTCCTGGCCAGTTGGATCGAGCGCGAAGGTCCGCCCGGCCTGACGTTGTCGGTTCTCGCCGGTCGGCTCGGTGTTCTGGATCCGGTGATCGAAGCCCCACTTGGCCGTTTGCTCGAGGATGATCGGATACGAGCCCTTGCGGCAAAGACGGAGCTGTTTGTCTCCTCGTCAGTGCTGGAGGATCTCGATCGAGCGGCGCGCGAGGAGCTCAAGCGGAGCTTTGCGGGGGAAGAGGTGTCGGCAGGAATTCCGGCGCGCGATTTCGCACATCGCCTGCTACCCCGAAACGCGATCTCTCTGTCGGATATCTATCTTGAAGAGCTCCGTGGGCGCGGTGTCATCGAGCTTTCTGAGGGTCGTGTGGTGCCGCCCGGCTCTGACGGGCATATGACCGCGGCCGGCGAAGAGTTGACCCGGAAGATCGAAAGGCTCTACCGTGAAGACGGGTTTGAAGCTGGTTCACCGGCGGAGGCGGCGCACCGACTGCAGGCCAAGCCCGCAATGGTCGAGGGCATTTGCCGCTACCTCCTGCAGCGCCGTCGCCTGGTCCGCCTCGAAGGGAAGTATCTGATTCACCGCGCCGTGCTCGACGAGATGGCACGCCAGGTCGGGGAGTGGTCTGTCGATGACTTTGGCGTCGGTGATTTCAAAGAGAAGTTCGGGCTGACCCGAAAGCTCGCCATTCCTGCACTCGAATGGCTCGACTCGGAAAGGGTCACTGTCCGCCAGGGGAATCGACGAAAGATCATACGCAGAATGCGGAAAGAGTGAACGGCTGAGGGTGAAGATGGGAGTGGGTGGGCTGAACTCTTGACTCGATACCCTTGATCCGAGTCGGTTCCAGTAACGAATGGAGCCGCGGTCCAACCATGGCGCGGGGGAAGTTTACTGCGCCGGGTCGTACTCGCGGTCGCGGGCGACCCGGAAGTTGCCGGAGGAGAGCGCCGAAAGCTTGAGCCTGACGCGCGCCGAAAACACGACCCACGCCGCAACGGGCGCACCGTCACGAGTCGCCGGCTGCAACCGCCATGTCGCGAGATAACCGGAAAACCACGTGCTGAGGCCTTCATGGAGCTCAAGAGGGACGAAGCTGTCGCACCGTCCATTCTCGGTGACGTGGACCATGGCGCGGAGGTGGGCCTCATTGTCACGCGCCGGGGCGTTGACCTTGATCCGGCGCGGCGCCGCGAGCCTGCTGAGCTGAGAGTGAGGAGTGGCTCTGAGGTCGCGGAGGGTGCCGGGCGGTGTCATGGCAACCGGTTCGGTAGGAACCGGTGGGGCTGCGGGATCGGGCATTTCGAGGAGCTGGTCGACGATCGTGGCCTCCCTGACCTTGCCTTCCAGGACGATCTCGACGACTACCCACGAGGGCTGCGGTGCGCTCCCGGCAGTTGCCGGGTCGAATTTGGTGCCGGTGAGATCTTCCACCAACGATGACGTGATTCCAGGCACCGGAAGCTCGAGCGGCACGGCTCCGAGGCACTCGCCCTTCGCGTCGACATAAGCCGCGACGATCGCAACGCCCTGGATATTGACCTTCCGCGGTGTCATCGACTGAAGGACTGTCGGCGTTTCATCAACCGTGACCGCAAACGGGTTGATCGTCTCGAGCTCCACCAGAGGAACGGGAAGCGGGATCTCCAGCTCCAGCCGTTGTTGCCACGCTCTGCTCGAGGCACTTTGAGCTAGGGCCATTGTCCCCGCCATCAGAACGGCCAGGATGATCGTGACGGTCCTTTTCACGCTGGCATCGTACCATGACGGGTTGAGGTGCGTTCCGTCGAGCCCGCCTTACGTGGGCGCCCGGTGGCTCGTGCCCGATCGACGCCGCGTTGTAAACTCCAGCGCGATGGGTTGGGTGGCATTCTTTGTTTCGTCGCACGGATTCGGCCACGCTGCGCGCGCCTGTGCGGTCATGGCGGAGTTTCTGCGCCGCCGACACGAGACCCACTTCCATCTCTTTACCGAGGTGCCGCGGTGGTTTTTTGCCGAGTCCCTCGGTGGGAACTTCACCTATCATGAAACCGCAAGCGATGTCGGTCTGGCGCAGGAATCGCCGCTGGTGGAGAATCTCGATCTGACAATCGAGCTTCTCGACAGCGCACCCTTCCGAGATTCAGTGGTCGTCGACGGTCTCGGTGCGCGGCTTGAGGAGCTTGGATGTTCTCTCGTGATGGCGGACATCTCGCCGCTCGGGCTCGCGGTTGCCGCCGCGTGCGACCTGCCGTCGGTTTTGATCGAGAATTTCACCTGGGATTGGGTCTACGCCAACTATCCGGATGCGCCCGCGGGTTTGCGGCGGCACGGCCGGGAGATGGAATCGGCCTTTGCGTTAGCCGATCTTCGGATCCAGACCCGGCCCGTGTGTCAACCGATGGCCGGCGCGGTGACGGTCTCTCCGGTCGCCCGTCGACCGCGGCTGAGGGGGGAGGACGTTCGGCGTCGTCTGGGAATTCCCGAAGATGAACCGATGATCCTGATGAGTATGGGAGGGGTGCGCTGGGACCATGGATCCTTCGAAGCACTCGAGGCCCAGGACCGTCACTGGGTCGTCGTCCCCGGGGGCGCGCACGAGGTGCGGCGCTCAGACCGGCTGATCCTGTTGCCGTTCCATACCGATTTCTTCCACCCTGACCTCGTCGCGGCGTGCGACGTGGTGGTGGGGAAGCTTGGATACAGCACCGTAGCCGAAGCCTATCGATCCGGCGCCGCATTCCTCTACGTCGCGAGACCCCGTTTCCCCGAGTCACCGGTCCTCGCACGATTTGTCGAGCGCCACATGCTGGGTGCGGAGATCGAAGTCGAGGCCCTCAAAGGAGGCACCTGGGTTGACCGAGCGGATCTCTTGCTCGAGGGCGCACGTCAGGTTCCTGATCGGCCGAACGGCGCCGAAGAGGCGGTCGAGGCGATTCTGAGACAATTCGAAAGCCTGTGACAGGCTTGAGCCCGTAGTTCTCACCAGGTTTCGTGACGAGGGCGGCGAAGCGCAAGTATCCGTTGGGTTTGTCAAAGGCCGGATCGGGCGAATGGGGCGGCGGAGGCGGCGGCGATCATCCTGGACCGATTCGGCTCGCTGATTGAATGAGGTCGCAAAGAATCGGGCACGGAAACGGAGACGGGCACGGGCACGGGGAAAACGAGCCCGTCATGGAGCCCAGGCGACCTGCGGCACTCGTCGCGTTCCCCCTTAGTGCTGCTCCCTTCCGGGCCTGACACGGTTCGAAGGACGACGATGCACAGGGCCCGAGCTCCATGCCGGGCTCGATCAGCACCCACCAGCTCCACCCGCTCTGAAAGTCCGGTCCCCTCCCGGTCATTCTGGCGTCCGGTCCTGGCGAGCTGCCCTTCCGTCTGGATGCTCGATGGCGGAGAGGGCGGGATTCGAACCCGCGGTGGAGTTACCCCCACACACGCTTTC
>CBDTWX010000238.1:0-8309 GCA_965364305.1 uncultured Thermoanaerobaculia bacterium | reverse complement strand
CGCTGAATTTTCGACGTCTGGAGGTGCTTAGCCGCGGGGAAGAATGACGGAGTCGACTACGTGGATGACGCCATTTGAGGTTTCGATATCGGTGGCGGTGACGTTGGCGTCGTTGATCCGCACGCCTCCGTCAGCAAGCATGATCTCAACGTCGGAACCCTGGGCCGTTGTCGCCGACTTCAGGGTGACCACATCAGCCGCCATCACCTTGCCGGGCACGACGTGATAGAGCAGAACCTGCCGGAGCTGTTCCGGGTTGGCGATCAGGTGCTCGACTGTGCCCTCGGGAAGCTTGGCGAAAGCCTCATCGGTGGGCGCGAAAACGGTGAATGGGCCGTCGGACTGGAGCGTTTCCACCAGACCGGCCGCCTGCACCGCGGCAACCAAAGTGTTGAAGGAGCCCGCCGCAGATGCGGTCGCAACGATATCGTTGCCATTGGCTGCTTGTTTGGCGGACGACCCACAGCTGCTGCCCGCGAATGACGGCACCGTTCCAAGGGCGAGAACCATTCCGAGAACTACGAGACGTTTCATGATGACCTCCCGGTTCAATTTTTCGTGCCGGAGTCCGGCATCTTGTCTAAGTAATATCTAGATGATGCCAAATATTTCAGGCAGGAGAAAATTTCTCTGGATATTTCTCGAGACTCAGGAAGATGAGAAGCTTGCGAAGTCTTGACGGAGGACCTTGTGCCGGTAGCCGAAGATACGTTTCACATCGCGTGCGACGGCCAACCGTTGGGCGACGACGCCTCCCAAAGGTGCATATTCGACCCGGTCGATGACCGACGTGCCATCGCTCCGCTCGGAGAAGAGATGTTCGTGGCGCCATAGCCGGTATGGGCCTCGGATCTGTCGATCAACAAATCGGTGGGGCGGCTCCCAAATCTCGATCTCCGTCCGCCACCGCATCGGGATACCGCGCCAACGGATCCGATAGTCGATCAGAGTGCCGGCCGCCATGGTGATGGGCCCGGTGGTCAGCACCTCGAATCGTAACCAGGGTGGGGTTAGTTTTTCAAGATTTCTGGCCTCGGCGAAAAAGCCGAAGACCTGGTCGAGCGCTGCCGGCAGAACGATTTCGTCTTCGAAGTGGAACGATTTCATCGCGATACCCCAGCCGTCGCCAACGCAGCGATCTTTCGTACGAGACCCGAGAAAATGAATTTGTGAACCGGATACAGCAGGTTCCAATAGAGTTGTCCGGCCAGCCCGATAGGTTCGAAGAGGGCGGTCTGGACGAGCCGGGTGCCGGTGCCGTCAGGTACCGCCTCCCACTGCAGCCACGCGCGGCCGGGGACCTTCATTTCAGCCCGTAGGCGAAGTAATTTCGGTTTTTCGACGCGTTCCACGCGCCAGAAGTCGATGGCGTCGCCCGGCTCGAGTTCGGTCGGATGGCGCCGGCCGCGTCGCAGTCCCGGACCCCCGACAAGGCGGTCGAGCAGCCCGCGGAACGACCACGCCCATGACCAATAAAGCCAGCCGCGGTCGCCGCCGAGAGAGGTGAAGGCGGCAAAGGTCGTTTCCGGATCGGCCGGCGTTCGGCAGCTCCTCGTTTCCCGAATCATGCCTTCGGTCTGGCTGAGCTCGAATGCCGGAGCCGACCCGAGGGCGCCGCTCCATCGGGTCGAGACCGCATTTTCGGTCGTTTGTTGGAGCGCCCGGGCGACCGCCTCGTGGTAGGTGATCGGCACAATCTCGGGAAAGTCATCGGTTGCTCGTGACGTGTCGGCCACCACCGGATGGACCACGCCCTCGACAAGGGGCACCGCGAGACGGTTTGGAATCGGTGTCACCAGCCCGACCCACAGCGCTGCGAGACGCGGGGCCAGAACCGGGACCGGAACAATCAGCCTTTTCAGACCGCGGACCCGCGCAAACTCCTGCATCATGCCCTTGAAGGTGAGGGGGTTGGCGCCGACGTTGTAGATACCAGCGGGCTCGCGATCGAGGGCGAGCGACAGATAGGCGAGGATGTCGCGGATTGCGATCGGCTGCACGTCGTTGAGGATCCATTTGGGTGCGATCATCGCCGGCAGCCGTTCGGTGAGGTAGCGGACCATCTCGAACGAGGCCGAACCCGAGCCGACGACCGGGCCGGCCCGGAACTCGGTGGTGGGGAGGTTTGCTCGCAGGATTTCTCCCACCTCAGCTCGGCTTGCCAGGTGCTTGGATACGTCGTCGGCATCCGGGAGCAAACCGCCGAGGTAGATCACGTGGCGAAGGTGCCGTCCCGCGGCGACGAAATTCTCCGCCGCACGGCGGTCGCGGTCTGCAAAATCCCCGCCCACGTCCATCAGGTGGATCAGATAGAAGGCCGTGTCGATTCCGTCGAGGGCGGCTGTGAGCGACTGCACCTCTTCAACATCTCCCCTCGCGACCTCAACGGAAGGTGCCCACTGGCGGCCGGCGATCCTCCCCGGGTCGCGTACCATGACCCTGACGTCATGACCCATTTCGAGCAGGCGAGGTACAAGTCGGCCTCCGATGTATCCAGTAGCTCCGGTAACCAGGACTCTCATTTTTCCGCCGCGCCGTAGCGATCGAGATATGCCCGAACCGGGAACTTGCGGGCGGTGTTGGCTGACGACATATAACGCACCTTTCCGAAGATCGGCCGTTCGGGGCCCCACGGTCGGTCGTGGCGCCCCAGGACCCAGAAGATCCCGGTGTAGGAGTTTGGGTCGCGACCATCGAGCGCATAGCGGTTGTTGAGTTCAATCATGACCTCGAGGGCCTCCCTCGGTTCCGCGGTCCACTCGAGGATCTTCTTGCCCCAGAGCATTCGCAGGTAGTTGTGGATGGTTCCCTCGCGGAGGAGTTGGGTCTGGGCTGCGTTCCAAAGCGGGTCGTGGGTCGAGGCGGCGGCGAACTCGTCGATTGTATAGACGTGCTCCCGTCGATCGGGGGCGTGTTTCGACAGAGTGGCGACGGCCCAGTCCGGTAGCGACTCCCAGCGGTCGTGATCCGAGCGCTTGTGGCAGACGTTGAAGCCGAGCTCACGCCAGGTGATCAGCTGGTCGAGAAACGCCTCGGCATTGGCGCCCACAGACCACCAACCAGCGCGTCGGCCATTTGCTGGAGGCACGACATCCTCGGGCGTCCATCGCTCTCGCCGCATGATCTCGAGAAAGACCTCGTGAGCCGAGATGTGGCCGAAATGGAGGTAGGGCGATAGACCGCTCGTCGCGTCAGCCTCGGGACGGTTGCGCTCTTCTTGGTATCTTCTCAGACGCCGATCGAGAAAACATTCCAGGGCGGTTTGGGCGGCCGATTGTCCTCCGCGAGCCGAAACGGCAGCTACGGAGTGATCGATCGGCAGCTCAGCCAGCGCAGTGCCGTCTCCAGAAAGCAGGTTTTCGGTTGTGGCGGGCCACTGGCGGGTCGTGGATGAGGGGAGCTCGTACCGCGGTGGCAGATCCGCGGCAAGCGGGTCCTCGAGCGGAATCTCGTCGAGGTGGGGGAGGAGGTTTTTCTGGAGGAATCTGCGAAACGAGTACGCGGTTGCGAAAACCCGATCCGCTGCCGCCATGGGGAGCAGGCCGTTGCCGTCGATGGCCTCGAGTCGAGTCTGAATAGCCTTTCCGGCGGACTTGACCATTTTTGGAAGGAAAAAGGTTGGGAAGTCGTCGGTTACGACGACTGCCGCATCGTTGGCGAGGTGTTCGAGCAGGCCGCGGCCCGCGCCGTGCTCCGGCTCGACATACGGGTAATAGGTGACGTTTCGGCCCGAGAGAGCCTTCGCCGTGTCGGCCATCCCGTCGACGACAAAGCGATGAAGGCGGTCGCTGGCCCAACGATAATCACTGCGCAGTGCCTCGAGAATGACCAGCGGGAGTCCGAGGTGACGGGACCAGTCGGCCGCCCTCTGCAGACCGAAGTTGAACCGAACGCGGCGTGCTGCAATCATCCAGTAAAGTACGTAGCCGCCGTCTTCGTTCACCGGAACCGAGTTGACGGATCGTATGCGTGGTCCTCCGTCGTTCACAGCGCGTCCCCCGCTTTTTCCGAGACGTTCACGCCGATCGTTGACGCAGTCGATCGTTTCATGACAATGCCTCCCTCACAGAGGAAAACCAGTCCCGGCGTTCAATCATTCTGAATATCAAGAATATTTCTAGAAAAAATTGACAGTGGATTCGTTTTACGTTATTTTGCCCGCCGTGCTGTGCACCCCAATCCCACACCTGGCGCGAATCACTGGAGATCACCGATGACAAAACGAATAACCTACGTCAGCCGCTTTTCGAAACCCCTGGAGGCCCAGGCGCTGCAAAACCTCGGCAAGGCTGCGGCCGAGAAGAATCGGGAACTCGATATCACCGGATTTCTGATGGCCTCGGGCGGGCTCTTTTATCAGGTCATCGAAGGTCCGGAAGAGAACGTGGACGAGCTCTACGATGCCATTGCTTCCGATGATCGGCACACCGACCTGCTCCTGCTGCGAGCGGAAGAAAATGTTTCCACACGGCTCTATCCCGACTGGTCGATGAAGACCATCAATCTTGACGCGGCTTCCCATGTCCGCCTTATGCCGGTGAAAGCGTTGGTCAAGGCGGTCTACGAACAGCGGCGTTTGATCGACAACATGATCTGGGCGATTGAGCGCACGGTTCACCACGAGATGAAAAGCCTGTAGGGTCGGGGGATTTTTCGGGTCACACCCTGTTCCTCAGCATGAGCTCGCGAGGGTGAGGTTCGAGATAGAGCTGGCCCTCGAGGTACGGAACATCGTGCTTGGCAACGTGATGACGGATCAGCGTGATCGGCACGATCAGCGGTACGAGGCCATTGCGATAGTCCTCGATCAGCTGCACCAGCTCCTGTTTTTCGAACGGTTCGAGCACCTTTTTGAGGTATCCGAGTGCGTGGAAAAGCACGTTGGTGTGTCGTTTCGACGTGGCGCGCCCCGCGAGAGCGGAGTGAAGCTCGTTTTCGTAACTCTCGTAGAGCTCGTCATCGGGTAAGGTCCCGGCCGACGCCACGATCCGCCCGAGCCGACGGTAGGCGGCCTCGTTGTGGGAGCGTAGCTGAAGTTTGTGCGCCGTGTGATATTCGATCAAACGACGCCGCGTCAAGCCCTTTTGAGCCATCGTTCGCCATCGGTGGCGGCAAAACACGTGGGCGATGAAGCGCTCGCGGAGCAGCGGGTCGTTGAGGCGCCCCTCTTCCTCGACCGGCAGATTGGGCCACCGCCGCATCAGGACGCGCGCAAACACGCCGACGCCGTTTCGGGCCGGCATGCCCCCGGGACCATAGACCCTGACCCGTTCCATGCCGCAGCTCGGGGATCCTTTCTTCAGGACAAAGCCGTCCAGCTCAATGTTTTGAAGCTCTTTGACCTTGACCTCGGCGTAATCCTGCATCTTGATCGTCAGGTCGAGACCGCCCTTCGGCTCGACCAGCCGCGGATCGGGTTCGCCGGCCTCGAGTCGAATTGTCGGGCGCGGAACTCCGAGGCCAATCTCCAGTTCCGGGCACACCGGTACCCAGGTCAGCCAGTGGCCAAGGACGTCGTTGAGGTAGCGGTCGCGTTTATGGCCGCCATCGAATCGCACCTTCTTACCGAGCAGACACGAGGAGATTCCGATCTTGATCGGCTCGGATGCATCGTGCCATCGCTGCCATGCAGGTTGAGGATGTGTCATCGCTGTTTCCCCGTGCGCGATCGCTACGCGGCCCGTGGCCTCGCTCGCGGCTTTCGTGATCTTCGCTTTCACTCGAGACATTCTCTCCTACCCGGCGAAATTTGTCTCACCGAATTCTCATGTCCCGGTCCACCATTCTCGTTGCGATCCACTCGATGGATGAGAAGACCGCCATCATCGCGTCGGCAATGACCGATGTCGAACGAGATTGCTATGACCGATGTGTTGCCCTTTGATTGATCTGTCGAAGCCGCGTTCGGACCGATCCGAGCTTGGTTATCGAGGTGGGAACCAATCAATCGCGGTTGAGTTTATTAGAAATAATCTTGACAAAATCGTGGTTGGCGGAAATGGTACTGGAGGGAGATTGCGGAATGAAGGGTTTCGGCGCGCAGAAGAATCAGCAGCTTTGGCCGATGGGCGCGGTCACTCGGCGCACTGGCATCGGGGAGCACACCCTCCGAGCCTGGGAGCGCCGTTTCGGGTTTCCGACTCCTGTGAGACTTCCGTCGGGTCATCGGCGTTTTTCTCATGATCAGGTAGGGCATTTGCTGAAGATAGCGCGGGCGCTCGACGCAGGTTATCGCGCCGGAGACATCGTGCCGTTATCGCTCCCCGACCTCGAGGATTTGCTGAAAAAGGCTGGCGTTCTCGATCGGAGCTCCGACACCGCGAGCGCCGTCGAGATGTGCTCGTTGGTTTTTGATGCCTGCACGAGATTTGATCGAGAAAGTCTAGCGGCCCTTCTCCGTAGCGAAGCCATGGTGCTCGGTCTGCCGACGTTTCTCCGAGAGCGTGTTGCGCCACTGCTCGATGAGATCGGGGAGGCTTGGGGGCGTGGCGACATCCAGATTCGGCATGAGCATTTCTTCTCGGAGATTCTGGAGGACGAGTTGAGGAGGCTCCGTGCCCCGCTCGATTCGGCGGCCGCCGGCCGCCCTGTGGCGATCGCCAGCCTACCCAACGAATTCCACGGTCTCGGTCTGCAAATTGCCGCCCTGGCTATCGCCGCCGCCGGTCGAAGTGTGCGCGTTCTCGGTCCTCACCTTCCGGTCGAAGAAATTGTTCAGGCGGCGTCCGCACTGGATGCGGCGGCTGTAGGTTTGTCGGTCAGCATCTTTGCCGGTGCGGAGGAGACGTCTCGGGATGTCGGCGAACTGCGGAACGGACTCTCGGACGAGATTGCCCTGTGGATCGGGGGCGCCGGCGCAGGTGTGCTACGGGATTTGCCCGAAGGGGTCGAGCTCACCCCGTCGCTCGACGATCTCGACCGCGCGCTGGCCTTGCTTGGCGACTGAATCGAAACGCTGCTGAGGCACCCGGCGAAATCCTCGCGGCTCTACTCGCATGAAGTCTTTCCTCGTGTCCGTCATGTGGGTCCTACGACTGGTGAACAGGCGTGGAGAGTTCTGTGCATGTGGTGCTTGGCGAAACGCATGCTGGCCAACTATCTAGAAATTTTCAAACTTTTCTGAATTTTTCCTTGACATTATCTATATTGCGACTTATATTCAATATCAGGGAGGCGAAAATGGAAAATCGAATCACAGCTTGGGACTTCAGCTCGGGAGAACTTCCGTACCGCGATCAGCTTTACAAGACCGCCCTTCGCATGACTCGTTCCGTTCCGGAGACCGAGGATCTCCTGCAGGAGACCTACCTCAAGGCTTTTCGTTATTACGAGGGTTTCGAGGAGGGTACCAACTTGAAGGCTTGGCTGTTCCGAATCATGAAAAATAACTTCATTAATGGGTATCGAAAGAAGAAGATCCAGCCCCAACACGTCGAGCTTGACGAGGTTCGGGATAGTCGACAGGGTCGTTCGGACGAAGATTCCTTGATCTCTGAGGAATGGTACTTCGCCGGTGATGAGGAGATGGACGAGGGTGTGGCCCGAGCGATCAACGCCTTGCCGCATGATTACAAGATGGCGTTGATTCTGGTCGATGTTCAGGGACACAGCTACCAGGAGGTGGCGGATATCCTCGCGGTTCCGGTTGGGACTGTGATGTCGAGGCTGTACCGGGGCCGTGCGAAGATCGAAAAGGCTTTGATCACGTATGGTAAACGCTACAACTATCTTCCGCGCCCCCCGAAGAAGGTTCGCGACACGACGATTGACCTCGGGCAAATCTACGATTCGGCGACTTCCTAAGGCCCGAGCCGGATCGGGTCATCGCAATCGACGACCGCGAAGAGTCTCCTGATATTCGGTCGGGTCGGAGTCGTCCTTGGCTCCGACAGTGGTAGCACATACCGCGCAACGGTACTCGTACTTGGAGCCGGTCGGAAGGACGAGCAGCAGATGACGCTGTACCGGCCGTGAGGTGTTGCAGGTAGGACAGAAGAGCTCGGTCGCCTCGAGGGCGTTGAAGTCGCGTTCTTCTTTCATGGCGTGATTTTGAGGTCCCCGCCACGCCGCGTCAAGAGGGAGCGTTCACTCCTCTTTCGCGGCACTCGACCTGGCGTCGGACGGGCCTTGTTGGCCCGATCGTCGGCCGTGTTTTTGGCGGTAGTTAGCCCGGACTATTCACCAGCGTTCGAAGCGAAAGGCCCGAGGTGACGTGCCCCGGGGTCGTTTTCGACCCGAGGGGCGCGGAGGCGTACTTGACAGTGCGTCGAGCACCCCGAGGCGAGAAAACGGCGCTGGGTGCGGTGCAT
>CBDTWX010000237.1:0-8366 GCA_965364305.1 uncultured Thermoanaerobaculia bacterium | reverse complement strand
GTGCAAGAGCTCCAGCACACCAAGCAGCTCGCCGCTCGAAACAAGCGGCACACCAAAATAGCTCGTATAGCCCGCCTCGACCAATGCCCGGTCGCGCGGTGCGAGGTCGGAGACCACGTGAAGATCTTCGACCTCGACGATCTGGCGACCCCGGGCGACCCGACTTGCCAGACCCAAACCTTCGAGACCTCTCTCCACAATCGTGGCGGTTGCGTGACTGCCGTGGGTTGCGGTTTGATCGAGGTGACCGGTGGTCCGGTCGATGTGAAGGATCCGCGCCGCGTGGGTTCCCATCTGGAGAGTCACCTGCTCCAGCAGAACGTCAAATACCAGACCGAGATCCCTGCTGGTGGTGATGGCAAGGTCGATCGAGCGAAGGGAACGGAGGCGCTCGAGCCGGAGCTGGGTCTCTTCGTGAAGAGTGACCCTCGTGAGAGCGGAGGCGGCCATGTCTGCGACGGCGCTCAGGACGCGAATATCCTCGGGTTCAACGGGGTGCTCCCGCCCGATCCAAAGAACTCCCATGACCTGCTCGTCAGCGATGAGCGGAACCCCGGCCAGATAGCTCGTCTGGGCGACAATACGCGGCACTGCCAGACGGGACTCTACCTTGTCGGACCGCCCGACATAGGGCTCGGCCGAGGCGAAGATCTCGGAGCTCAGGCTTCTTCCCTCGCCGGCATGACCGTGGACGGTGTCTTCCCAAACCCCCCGTGCGAGCTCAAACTCGATTTCGCCCGAATCGTGGCTGCGGGTTGCGATCGCCGTCCCCTTCGCCTGCAGCAGCCCGAGGACCTGGTCGAGAAGCACGGGCAACATCGCCGTCCTGGAGTCGGCCACTCGGAGAGCCGACGCGAGCGCCTTGATCGCTTCCAGCTCCAGATCTCGCTGTTTGCGGTGGCTGATGTCGACGAAGGCTGCTTGAACGGCACCCTCGCCGAGCACCTCGATCCGGCTGGTGAGCATCTCGACCCAGCGAGTTCGGCCCGACCGGGAACGGAGTCGAACCTCGTCACGGCCGACGGTATCCCGGCCGGTCGGAGCACCATAGATTCTCTCAAAGAACAAGAGTCGATCCTCGGGGTGAACCAGCGCCGTCACCTCTTCTGGAGAGTATTGCGCCAGCTGGTCACGCGCAATGCCGACTATCTCGGCAAACCTCGGATTGACGTAATCCAACGAACCGTCTTTGACGATGGTCAGACCCTGGAGGGAGTCTTCCGCGAGGGCCTTGAATCCAACCTCTGCGCGCCGTCGGGCGCGCCGGCTCTCGGCCTCGGCCAGCTCTCGTCGCACGGCGGGGCCGAGCCGCGCAAGGTTGTCCTTCATCAGATAATCGTGCGCACCAGCCCGCATCACCGCCACCGCCACTTCATCGCTGATCGTGCCGGAAACGACGATGAACGGAAGGTCGACACCGGATTTCTTGAGCATACGGAGAGCTTCGAGCCCGTTGAATCCAGGCAGGTTGTAGTCCGAGAGAACAACGTGCCAGTCGCGCACCTCGAGAGCGGAAACGAAGGCCTCCGCCGATTCCACTCGCCAGCTTTTGACCTCGAGACCATCCTGTTTCAACGCTCTCAGCATCAGCTCGGCGTCGTCAGGCGAATCCTCGATGAGCAGAACAGAGATGACTCCAGCCGATCCGTCATCAGCTTGTGGTTGAGTGGTTTCCCCCGTATGACCGTACCCCGTGATGGGTTCCTCAGCGTGTTCCATCACTACAGAATCTACCGCTGGCCGTGTGTCTTGTCTGTCGGAGTTGTTGGACGCTGTATGTCAGGTGGTGCCTGACATCAGCCATCCACCGAGGTCAGCCCGTACCTGATGGCGAACTTGACCAACTCGGGTACGTTTTTTATTTCCAGCTTGTTCATGAGACGGCTGCGATATGTTTCAACGGTCTTCGGAGACAGGGAGGCGATCTCGGCGATATCCGAGGTCGATCTGCCCTCAACCACCAGCTGCAAAACCTCTCGTTCGCGAGGGCTCAAAAGCAGGAGCGGGTCTTTCTCCTTCGACGCGCCACGCTGCCTGATGTAATCGTCGATCACGCTTTCCGATATGTCCTGGCTGAGGTAGCGGCTGCCCCGATGCACGGCGCGAATCGCGTCGACCACCTCCGCACCGACCGAGTCCTTCACGAGGTAACCGTGCGCGCCGGCTTGGAGGGCGCGAAAAATGTACTCGGTCTGAAAGTGCATGGAAAGGACGATAACCTTCGGCGCACCGCCGCCTTCACAGATCGTCCGTGTTGCCTCGATCCCGTTGAGCTCCGGCATGGCGATGTCCATCACCACGACATCGGGACCGAGACGGCTCACCTCGTGGACGGCCTCGCGACCGTCGGCGGCTTCCCCAACGACCTCGATCCCGGCTTGCGCCTCGAGCAACATGCGAAGGCCATCGCGCACCACCGTGTGGTCGTCTGCGAGAAGCACCTTGATGGCCACCATTCCCCCTTCCATGATTCTACTACCGAAGCGACGTCCGATTGCACCACCGCCCAGGACACGTCTGGCCACCATCTCAGTGGTCCGACGATCGGTTTGGGCCGCGTGGGAGCGGTACTTCGATTTCGAGTCTGGTCCCAGACCCCACCTCTGATTGAATGGACAGGGTGCCGCCAATCGCCACCACGCGTTCGCGCATACCGAGAAGACCCAGCCGGAAAGACCCGTTTCGCCGGTCGTTCACCCCTGCCGGATCGAATCCCAGGCCGTCATCCTCGATGCTCAATCGAAGCATCTCGGCGCGACGCGCCAATCTGACCTTCACGACGGTCGCTCGAGCGTGACGGGCAACATTGGTGAGGGCCTCCTGCAGCACTCTGTACAGAGCGGTATCGATCTCTGTCCCGAACCGATCTCCGGTTCCGTCGGCAACGTGTAAATCGACCGACAGATTCGATCGCGCCGCAAATTGGTCGGTGAACCATCGAACGGTTGATGTCAGGCCAAGCTCGTCAAGCATCGCCGGTCTCAGCTTCAACGACAGGCCGCGAATCTGCTGAATCGTCTGGCGAGCCAGTCCCAAGATGTCGCGCAGCCGCTTCTCGATCTCAGGCGGACCCTTCTCCCCAATCTCCGCCATCGCGGAATCTGCATTGATCATGATCGCCGTCAATGCCTGGCCAACCTCGTCGTGGAGCTCACGTGAGATCCTCTTCCGTTCGCTCTCCTGAGCTTCGACGAGACGGGTGGAGAGCTCGCGGAGATCGTCCTGTCCGCGAGACACATCATCGAACAACCGTGCATTCCGAGTTGCCGAGGCCGCCTGGCTGGCAAATCCTTCGAGCATCTCGATGTGGATCGGTGAGAAAGAATCTGGCTGCGAGCAGAAGAGCGCCAAGACGCCGAACACGCCCGCCTCATCGAACAACGGCGCTGTGGCACACCCTCGAACCCACTGAAGAGCAGTCGCGCTCGTGGTCCAGCGGGGATCGGAGCTCGTGTCCTGGATGACCACCGGCTCGCCGGAGTTCATCATGTCGACGAGATCATTCAGGTCTCCACCCGTCAACTCCACATCCGATGGAAGGTCCTGAACTTTCGATTCCTCTCGATCCCTGGTGCGGATCAGCCGCGGCACGCCATCCTGGACGAAAAATATTGCCGAAGCGTCGTGCGGTATCACCCATCCTATGGCGGAGAGGATACGCTCGAAGACATCATCGAGGTCGAGAGTGCTGTTGAGTGCCGAAGCGGTGTCCCGAAGGACCTCGATGAGCAACGTCTTCTGGCGTTCTTCCTCTCTCGCCGTGTGGTGCGCCGTGATGTCGCGCCCAACTGACTGGAAGCCGACCAGACGGCCCTCCGCGTCGAACAGTCCACGGTTGACCCACTCCGTCCATTGGTCCTTCCCGTCCGCTAGAACAGCGCGCACCTCGGACGAGACAACCGGATTATCGGGGGTCAGAGCCAGAAAGGTCTCGAGCGTCTTTTCCCTTTCGGATTCGGGAAACAGATCCACGAAATTGTTCCCCACCAGCCGCTCGAACGCTCCCGATGGGTGCTCGCGGCAGGCTCGGTTGACAAAGGTGCACAAGCCGTCTGGAAGCCAGCGCACCACGAAATCGGTCTGATCCTCGACTATCGTTCGATATCTTGCCTCGCTATCGCGGAGAGCCTGTTCGGCGGCCCGACGCGCCCTACGAACCTCGGCCTCGTCGAGCTCTCGGCTGACGGCCGGGCCAAGGCGGGCCAAGTTGTCTTTCATGACGTAGTCATCGGCGCCGGCACGCATCGTGGCGACCGCCACATACTTCCCGATCTTTCCCGAGATGATGATCGTGGGCACATCGAGGCCGAATTCTGCCAGGACCTCGAGCGCCGCAAGGGCATTGAACGTTGGCAGATGGTAGTCCGCCGTGACGAGATCCCACGGGCCGTCGGCCAGAGCCGCGCGGAGCTGCTCTTCGGTTTCGACGCGATGGAACTCTGTTTTGAATCCGCTGCGATTGAGTTCCCGGACCACCAGGAGGGCATCGTCCTCCGAATCCTCGACCAACAGCGTGCGCAATGGTCTCGACATCCTTTCACCTCGGGCGCCGCCAACGACTGTACCACGCTGAAAAGACGGGTTTTCCGGTCAACCTCCCAAACAGAAACGTCGCGCGGGTCTTCGACTCCTCCGTACTCGTCATTCGAATTCTGACACAACGTTTCAAGGATTCCCGACAGACACTTGGGGGCGCAGAACCCAAACTTGATGCTGAGGCGACACGGCTGGTGCGAGGTCGCTCTGCTTTTTTCGCAGCACCCGAGCATTGTCCTTCGGTCGGGCCAAGAGGGAGAGTCAGATGGTTGCCGAGAATCAGATGGAGGTGCTGAGACGCATTTCCGATATTGCAGATTCAGCCGGTGTGGTCAATCAGATCGACAGAAAACACCAGCGGATTGTGATGGCCTACACGCTTGAACCCGGGCGTACGCATATCGTGTATGTTCACCCGACGCACATCGCATTGACCGACCAAGAGGCCGTCACCGTCTCGTCGCCGTGCACGATCTTCGAAAACGGATCGCGATCTCGGGCGATGCAAAAGAACACGACGGGGCCGGTGTTTGTCAAGGGGTGCCAGCTATCTGCGACGTATGAGATCCTCGAAGTCAGGAAACAGAGCGTCGTTGTCGCGAGCCTCGTCCACAACCTGGACAGCCTCGACGAGAACGAACTGGTAAAGAGTCTCGCCTGTGTCGCCATCGCCGCCGAAAGCTACGGAGAGCGATTCGGTCCCCACGACGCGTAGCAGCGTCGACCGCCCTGACCCTCAGACACGGTCGAGGGAAATTTCGAGAATGTTCATCAGATCCTCACTATGCGGACCATATACCCGGATGTGCGAAGGGCAACGCAGATCCTTGAAGCGGTTGGCTCATCGCCTCGCGGTCCAAACCTGCTAACCTTTTCCGGCCATGGTTCGTGATCACCCATGAAGCCGGGGGGCACTTTTCGTGAGGAAAATCCAGTTCAAGATCTGCGCAATCATCCTCTCCGTGATCTGCGCCGGAATACCCGTCTCCGCTCAGGTCGAGCTGCCGGAGCCGGTCTACCAGGTGAGCATGAGCGCCAGCTTCGAGCCACGTGATAGCCGGATCGAGGGCGTCAAAAAGATCCGCTGGCGAAACACCTCGTCGGTGCCGATCGACGAGCTGCAGTTCCACCTGTATCTCAACGCGTTCGCCAACGCACACAGTACCTTCATGGTCGGGTCCGGGGGACAGCTTAGGGACATCAAGATTCCAGAGGACGGCTGGGGCTGGATCGAGGTCGAGGCCATGCGCCTGGCCTATGGCGAGGATCTGATCACCGAAGGCGTCGTCAGGCAGGAGGAGGGCATCGCACCGTTCCGGCGCCCGTTTGCGGAGACCATGCCGGACGAGCCCGAACCCGTAGAGCTCGATGACCGAGTTGATCTCAAAGAGTTCGAGGAGTTCATCCAACCCGACGATGGGAACGATGACGACCGAACGGTGGCACGCTACCCACTCCCGAAACCTATTCCGCCCGGTGAGTGGGTCGAGCTCGAGATCGACTTCGCGGCCCAGCTGCCCCAGATCTTCGCCCGAACGGGCGTTCACGGTGATTTCGTCCTCGGCGGCCAGTGGTTTCCGAAGATCGGCGTCTTCGAGGATGTCGGCGACCGGGGCCGGGCCCAGCCCGGGTGGAACACCCACCAGTTCCACGCGAACAGTGAGTTCTTCGCCGATTTCGGCGACTGGAGCGTCAGTCTCCGGCTACCGGCCGATTACGCAGGCCGGATCGGCGGCACCGGTCGCCTCGTCGAAGAGGTGGTCGAGGGCGACACCGTCACAGCCCACTTCGTTCAACCTGGCGTTCACGACTTTGCGTGGACGGCGAGCCCCGATTTCATCGTCGTCACGGACCGTTTTGATCCTGACACCGATGTTCCACAGGAGCAGGTCGACCGCACGGCCGCCTTGCTCGGCGTTCCGCGCGAAGAGCTGCAGCTGCAGCCGGTGAAAATCACGCTCCTCTTGCAGCCACCTCACCGTGCGCAGGCGGACAGATACATCGAGGCGGCCAAGGTTGCCATGTGGGGTTACGGTCTGCCCCTCGGCGCCTACCCCTATCAGACCCTTACCATGGTCGATCCCCCACGCGGCGGCATGGGCGCGGGCGGGATGGAGTACCCGACGTTCATCACCCTCGGCACCCATCCGCTGCTCAACGTGCCGGGCTTCCAAAAAGTCCTGGCGCCCGAGTCAGTCACGGTGCACGAGTTCGGCCACAATTATTTCCAGGGAATGATCGCCTCCAACGAGTTTGAAGAGTCGTGGATCGACGAGGGCATGAACTCGTTCTACGAGATGGTGGTGATGGATGCCTACTACGGGCACACGATCGATCTCTTCGGTCTGCGGATCACCTCTCTCGATCTCGATCGTTTGCAGCTCGGCGACGGCCGCTACAGCGATTCGATCGTCCAGCCGGCCTGGAGCTTTCGTTCGGGCCGGAGCTACGGCCTGAACAGCTACGCGCGGCCGGCCGTGACGCTGCGCCACCTCGAAAACCTCATGGGGGAGGACGCCTTCGCCCGCGCCATGCGGCGATTCTTCGAAACCTGGCGCTTCCGCCACCCATCGACCGAGGATTTCGAGGAGATCATGCTCGACGAGGCCGACACCGACATCGGCTGGTTCTTGGAGCAGGCGTTCCACACCGACCGGGGTCTCGACTACAGGATACGAACCGCCCGCTCACGCCGCCAAAAGGAACCCGAGGGCTGGTTCTGGGACGACGACGGCCAGAAAACCCTGCTCGGAGTTGCCGACCGACATGACGCTGAAGCGGATGGCGACGCCAACGAAGACGAGGGGGACGATTTCGATGACGAAGAAAAGCTCTACCGTACCGAGGTCGTCGTCGAACGCCGCGGCGAGTTCATCCACCCGGTGACCGTCGAGTTTGTATTCGAGAATGACGAAACCATTCGGTACGAGTGGGACGGCAGGTCGAGGTGGAAGAAGTACGTGGAGGTGCGACCGGCCAAGCTGGTCTCGGCCGAGGTCGACCCCGACCACCTGCTGACCCTCGATGTCGACCCGCTCAATAACTCGAAACGTCTCGAAAAAAACCGAAAACCCGCAGCAAAAATGATCACGCACCTGATTTTCTGGCTCCAAAACGTCCTCAATCTGACCTCGATGGTGGGGTGATCTGATGCAATCGATGACATGTGCCCGAGAGGGTTTTCGAATTGCCGGACGCCACAAACGACTGGTCCTCGCGCTGTGGCTGGTGCCTCTGATTCCCGCCCTGATCCTCGGGGCGATGGCCGCCTCCAACATCGCGCCCGCCTTTGGCCAGTCGCTGTTCGCCGACCGGGCGCTCGAGGGCGATTGGTATGTGGTGTTGTCGGAGTTTCGGTCCTCACCGGCCGATGCCCTCGACCACATCGTCGTCCGCGGCGTGCTTGTGATGGCCATCCTGACCCTCCTGCTGCAGGTGGCACTCTCGGCGGGCGTGGTGGAGGTTCTCCTCGAACGCGAGGACCATCACGCATTCACGCTCGGGGTTCGGAGAAACTACCTTCGATATCTGCGTACGACGATCCTCCTCGCCGCGGGTACCGCGGTGTTGCTCATCGCCGGACGGTTCCTGATCCGTGGCTTCTTCAAGCTCGCCGAGGCGCAGTCCGACGGACGGCTCGATATCTTCGGCGTCGGGCTCGCGGTCACGCTCTTCTTCATCGTGTGGGCTCCATTGGACCTCGCGGCCGATCTGTCACGGATCGCCGCCACTCGTTTCGATCATCGTTCGATGGTCCGTGGTTTCGTCCGCGCCCTCAGCAGCGTCGTGCGAAGACCCAGTCGAGCTGGCGTTCGCGTAACCCGTCCTAT
>CBDTWX010000236.1:0-8379 GCA_965364305.1 uncultured Thermoanaerobaculia bacterium | reverse complement strand
CCGACCGGAGGAGCAAAGCTACTTTTCACGCTGTCATCCCGACCGGAGGAGCGTAGCGACGGAGCGGAGGGATCTATGGGCCTCGAGCTTTGAGCATCGAGAAACTCATCGAGCGCAGCAGCTCTGTCCGATTTTGTATCGCTCGAGGTTGGCTTCGAGCTTCGGAAGGACATCGGTGCGCCCTTGCCGGCGCATGGCCAGGATCACCTCCAGCTGCAGCTCGACGGCCTCTGCGAAGAGTCCCGCCTCGGCCGAGGCCATGGCCAGCGTCTCGAGGCGGCTGGGGGTCGAACCGGCTCGCAGGGTCCGCCGGGCCAGCTCGAGCGCCCGTTCTCCATCTCGCACCTCGGGATCGCTGGCCGAGGCGAGCAGGCGAGCCAGGGCGTGCAGCAGTTCCACACTCTCGGGGATCTCTTGCCAGCCCTCCTCCAGTCGCTCCCGCGCCTCCTGTGAACGCCCCAGCGCCTCGAGCGCCTCCGCCTCTCCTCGACGCGCCCGGTGACTTCTCGGGTCTGCCTCGACCACCTTCCGATAAGCTTCGATCGCCTCCTGGTGCCGGCCCAGCCGAGCCAGCGCCAGGCCGAGATCGAGACGGGCGGCCACGAGTTGCGGTTCGAGGATCAAGGCGGTGCGATACTCCTCGACCGCCCGCTCGGTCGACCCGGTGCGTGTTTCGATGATCCCCAGATGATGGTGGACCTGGGCCGCATCCGATGGTTCGAGGTTCAAAGCGAGGGCCTTGTGGTAGTTGTCGCGAGCCGCTTCGAGATCTCCGAGGCGGAGATAGGCGACCGCCAGCCGGATCCGTACCCCTTCCCTCTCGGAACCCAGCTCGCACAAATGCTCCAGATCCGCGATTGCCTCCCGGTCTCGGCGGAGCTGAAATCTCGCTATCGCCCGTGAGCGAAGCGCGTAGGTGTTGCCGGGATCGAATTCGAGGATGGCAGAGTAGCGCTCGATGGCCCCGGCGAAATCCCCTTCCTGCTCGAGCACGTACCCGAGCATCAGGATGGCGCCGACCGATTCCGGGTGCAGAGCCAGCGCCGCGTCGATCTCCATCCGAACGTCGACGAAATCTCCCCGCTCGAGGAAAATGCTGGCAGTTGCGAAATGGAGCCGAGCCCGGATCAACCGGTTGCGTTCCGCCTGCTCCGAGCCTTGGTTCAATTCTGCCGACTCTTTCGTCAGGGCGTCGATCGCGTCGTGAAGCTGGGCGACGGCGCCGGGCAGCTCGGCGAGGTACGACCTCGCATAAATGGCGATGCTGCGATTGTCGTGTTCCTCCGGCGCCTTCGCCATTTCGAGGATCGCTTCCACCACATCTTCTTTTTTGAGCGGTTCGATCGCGCTCATCAGCGGATCGGCAAACGCCACCTCGGCGTCGCCACGCTGCGCGAGGTGGGTGCGTGCCGCCTCCATGTCCCCGAGACTGCGGTAGGCGAGGGCCAGCTGATAGTGAACGATGGTCCCCTGCGGTCTGAGCTCGAGGGCCTTTTCGAAGTGCTCGACCGCCTCCTCGGGTCGCTCGAGGGCGGCGGCCGCCCTTCCCATCCCGCTGTGGGCCGCGGCCTCGTTCGGACTCAGCTCGACGGCGAGCTGAAATCGCTGATACGCCTCTTCATGCTCCCCGAGTGCCAGGTGGAGCTCGGCGAGGCGCAAATGAGTCGGAACATCGTCGGGACGAAGCTCGAGGGCACGCTCGAACGCCGCCCTCTCGAGATCGAGCTTTCCCACCATCTGGTAGACGAAACCGAGGTAGTAGGCCCAGCGAAAATCGTCGGGCGACAGCAACGCGGCGTTGCCGAACGCGACCTCGGCCGCGTCGTTGAGATGGTGAGCGATGTAGTACATGCCGAGAGTTCCATAGGCCTCTGCGAGCTCGGCGTCGCTGCCGGATGTTTCGAGACCGGCGACCCGATCCTGGAGCTGCTCGAGCCGCCCCCGAGCCGCTTCCCCCATCGTGTCGAGGTCGGACGACGGCAACGGCGTGAGCTCGGACCGCTCGACCGCGCCGACATTCACCCAGGCGAGCAGCACCGCCAGCGCCGTGGCGGTTACACACCGCGATGTGGTCACGAACCCGCGCCTTTGGGCTTCGGCTTGACGCCGCCACCCTTGGTCAGCGTCGTGTAGCCATCGACCGAAAGGCCGGTCCAGCTCTCGACCGACCCGTCGGGCCAGTGGACCTCGACCCGATCGACGGTCGGGCCGTCGCCAAGGCCGAAAAGCAGTCTCGGGTCGTTGGCCGATGCGTAGCCGCCGTCGGTGCGGACCCGTCGCCACTTCACCGGTCGGCCCTTGCTGTGGACGCCGACCCAGGCGCCGATCTGGTCGACTGGAGGGTCTCCCGCAACCAGCCGCAGACCGAGCCAGTGATTCGCACTGCCGACAGAGTTGATGAGCAGGCGCGCGCGGCCGTTGCAGTTTTCCACCAGCACATCGGTGTCGCCGTCGTTGTCCACGTCGCCAAAGGCGAGACCCCGGCTGACCTCGGAGAGCTCGAAGACCGAGCCGGCCACGGCGGTCACGTCCTCGAACCGGCCCGACCCGATGTTGCGAAAGAGCTGGTTCGGCTGGTGCATCGGAAAGGGGTCGTTCTCGCGGACCAGGGCCTCGATCACGAACACGTCCCCGCTCGCCGTCATGAGGTCCAGCAGACCGTCGTTGTCGTAGTCGAAGAAACGCACCCCCCAGCTCGTGCGACCGACGCTCGGCGGACCGAGACCGCTGCTCGTCGTCCGGTCGTCGAAGACGCCCTTGCCGTCGTTGATGTAGAGCGTATTGGTCTGGTAGCCGAGGTGGGTCATGAAGAGATCCTCGTCGCCGTCGTCGTCGAAATCGGCGGCATCCACCCCCATGCTCGATTCGGAGCGACCGTCCGCATTGATCGCCGTGCCGCCCAAGAGAGCATCGTTCACGAAGGTGCCGTCCTGCTGGTTGATCCACATATGATTCGGCAGCATATCGTTCGCGACATAGACGTCCATCCAACCGTCGAGGTTGAAATCGGTGGCCATCACTCCAAGAGCTTTTCCGGCTTCGTGCTGCACGCCGGCCTTGAGGGACCGGTCCTCGAAGGTGCCGTCGCCGCGGTTTCGATAGAGCCGGTTGGTGACCGCGCCGAAGGCCTCCGGCGCGCAGTAGCCGGGTAGCCCGGACGGCAGCCGGCAGATCCGGTGGTTCGAGTAGCTGAAGTCCAGATAGCAGCCGACGAAGAGATCGAGGAGACCATCGCGGTCGAAATCGAGGAAGGCGGCGCCCGAGTTCCAGCGCGGGTCGTCGATCCCTGCTCTCTTGATGACCTCCTCGAAGGTCCCGTCGCCCTTGTTTCTCCACAGCTGGTTAGGGCCGAAGTTGGTCAAGAAGATATCGGCCCATCCGTCGTTGTCGTAGTCCGCAACCGTCACTCCGACTCCGTAGCCGTCTGCACGAATGCCAGATTTCTCGGTGACATCGGTGAACGAGAGGACACGGGTGCCGTCCTCCTTGATCACCAGGTCGTTGCGATAGAGACGGTCGCGCAAGGGATAGCCCTTCTGTGGCGGCAGATCGGCGTCCTCGATTGTCTTGTCGGGGCCGAGCATCACGCCCTGGATCAAATAGAGGTCGAGGTCGCCGTCGTTGTCGAAGTCGAGCATGCCGCAGCCTGGACCGCTGATCTCGACGATGTAGTACTCGCCGGAGACCCCGGCAAAATGCACGAAGTCGACCCCGAGCTCCTCGGCGCGATCGACAAACAGTTCGGCGGCCGCAGCCGGAGCGCCCGCCGACACGCCGAGGGCCGAGACCGCCAAGATGAGCGGCAGCAGGCGGCGCGGAGCAAAGGCGCGTCCGAGTCGTAGCTTCACGGTCGTTATTCCTTTGACATCAATGACTTGAAGTCTCAAGGGCGATGCCGAGATGCACCCCGATCTTAGCATGAGCGAGTCCATCGCAGAACCGTACGGGCGGCATACATGCCGCCCTGCCACTCCGAACACGGACGCCCGGCCTCCTTGGAAGAATCTGGGTGGGTGGGCGGGCCGAAGAAGCTGTCGCGAGGAACTTCCCATAGATTCCTCCGAGGACGCCTCGCATCCTCGAGTGCGTCGAAGCCAGATGGGAGGGCGCAGCTATCGGGCGGCGAAGTACTGCTCGAAGAAGTCGCACTCCTTCATCCGGAGATAGCTGCCCGGTTGGATCGTATCGCCCAATTCCATATACCTCCGGGTGTGGTAGTTGTAGTTCGGCCACACGGGGAGGCCTTCGCCGTTCGGGTCTCCCGTTGCGGCAAAATTGATCCAGTAGCTCGACATGACCTCTGCCAGACGTTCATCCACGGGTCGCGGGATGAAGGATGCAAGGTGGAAGTTGCCCATGACATAGACGATCTCGGCACCGTGGTACGAGCCGTAGGTCTCGCTCTCAGCGTTTGGCGGGACGCGGGTGAAATGGTAAAGCCAGGCCTTGGCGTCGACCGTCGCCGTCAGGGTCGCCCACATCCGCATCTGCCAGGTGAACCAGGCATCGCCGATGCTGGCGATGAAAGCGTCCTGCACCTCCGAATCGTCGGAGACGGGATATGCCTCGAGGAAGTCGTCAGCCATGTCACCGTACCGCTGTTTCGCAATCAACCGGAGCTCGTTGACGGTTGAAGGGATGAATTCCGGGACGAAGGTCGTTCCCTCGTCGGCGTTCGAGCCGACGATGACCGGGACAGGGTTCTGGCGGCCCTCCTCGAAGATGGTCTGGATGTCGGTGGGGAAGACCCAGCCGTCGACCGTGGGCAAGGCTCTGCCGCCAGGTAGCTCGCCGAACGTGGCCAGCACCTCCTCCGCGCGCGTGGCCCGCATCGCCGCCAACGATGCCGGCTCTCCCTGACTCCCCAACAACTCCGCCAAAGCGACCCCCAACGTTTCGGCGGCTGGCCGTCTCGAACGGTCCTCGCTCAGTTGGGTCATCGGCCCGAAACCGGCGCCGCTCTGACCGATCGCGCGGTGGAAGAGACCTTTGGCCAGGGGCGAGGCGACCAGGAAGTTGACGCTCCACGACCCGGCCGACTCGCCGAAGATCGTCACTCGACCGGGGTCGCCGCCGAATGCTGCGATGTTCCTCTGCACCCACTCGAGGGCCGCGATCTGGTCGAGGATGCCGTAGTTGCCGGAGGAGCCGTGCTCGGACTCGGCCGTCAGCTCGGGGTGGGCCAGATAACCGAACGGCCCCAGGCGGTAGTTGATGGTCACGGCGACGACCCCTTTTCGGGCCAGGTTGGCGCCACCGTAGGCGGGCACCGAACCGGATTCGTGCTGCAGGCTGCCGCCGTGGATCCACACCATCACCGGTCGTTCCTCGTGGGGAGAGCGTGCCGCGGTCCACACATTGAGGTGAAGGCAGTCCTCGCTTTGCTCGGCCGGGTCCTCCCACTCGGGTCCGTTCCACAGCGAGTCGGAACCGTAGGGGACAGAGACGCAGCTGGAGCCGAAGGCCGTCGCGTCGCGGGTGCCCTCCCACGGCGCGACGGGTTGCGGTGGCCGCCACCGAAGTTCACCGACCGGCGGTGCGGCGTATGGAATGCCCTTGAAGACGCGGACTTCGCCGTCCGTGGTTCCGGCGATCAGGCCGCTGTCGACCTTTACGGTGTCGCCGATCCCGGCCGCGCACGATGCGAGGATCAGCGGAGCCGCCGTCGCAAGAAGGATGGTGTTCTTCAATGTAGCCTCCCAAGCACGACCCGAGTATGGAGAGGTTAGCAGGGCGATCGGGCAGGGTGAGATTTCGGAAATCGGGAAAGCGCATTCGCGGAGCTCGACCGTGTATCCTCTTGCAGGCGAAAGGTCTCACGGGAGGAGAATGAAGTCCGCACCCATCGATCGTCAGGTGTTCTGGCCGGCCCTGATCTGTGTCATTGCGGCGATCATCCCGCTCATGGTCTTTCCCGCCCAGAGCGAGGTGGTGCTCTCCCGACTGTTCAGCTTCATCACCTCCCGCTTCGGCTCCCTCTACCTGTGGTTCACCTTTTCGGCATTTGTGATGCTCCTCTGGTTTGCGTTCGGCCGTTACGGCGGGGTGAAGTTCGGCGACGCAGATGCCGAGCCGGAGTTTCGCAAGCTGAGCTGGATCGCGATGCTCTTCTGTGCCGGCATCGGCACGTCACTGCTGTACTGGGCGACCATCGAGTGGGTCTACTACTACCAGGCGCCCCCGTTCGGGCTCGAACCGCGGACGCCCGAGGCGGCCGATTGGGCCGCGATGTACGGGATGTACCACTGGGGCCCGCTCGCCTGGGCGCTCTACTGCATCCCTGCCCTCCCCATCGCGTACTCGTTCCACAACAAGAAGATCCCCTTCTTGAGGATCAGCCAGGCGTGCCGCGGTGTGATCGGCGATCGGGCGGACGGGCCGCTCGGAAAGCTCATCGACGTGCTGTTCATCTTTGGTTTGGTCGGCGGCACCGGGACCTCGTTGGGCCTCGGCACTCCGATTCTGTCCGAGTCCATCAGCACCCTGACCGGGATTCAGCGCACCTTTGCGATGGATGCCTTCGTCATCGTCGTGTGGACCGCGATCTTCGCCACCACGGTTTACCTGGGTATGGAGCGGGGCATCAAGCGGCTCGCGGACATCAATGTCTATGTCGGTTTCTTCCTGTGTGCATTCGTGCTGGTCTTTGGCCCCACGATCTTCATCCTCGACTCCTTCACCAATAGCGTCGGAATCCTGGCGACCAACTTCGTCAAGATGAGCCTCTCCACCGATCCCGTGGGGCAGGGGGGTTTCCCGCAGACGTGGACCGTCTTCTACTGGGCCTGGTGGATCGCGTATGCGCCCTTCATGGGGCTCTTCGTGGCCAGGATCTCGAAGGGCCGCACGGTGCGCGAGGTCGTCATGGCCAACCTGGTTTGGGGCAGCCTCGGGTGTTGGCTCTTCTTCGCCCTCTTCGGCAACACCGCTATGCACGACGAGCTCAACGGTGTCGTGCCGGTGATTCAGATCATGAACGATGCCTCGCCTCAGGCGGCGATCGTCGCAGTGGTCAGCGCCCTTCCGATGGGTACCTTCGTGCTTCTCCTCTTCGTGGTCATGGCGTTTGTCTACTCCGCGACCACCCTGCAGGCCTCGGCCTACACGATCGCGTCGGTGGCATCGCGTGATCTCCGGGCGGGTGAAAGCGAGCCTTTGCGGTGGAACAGGCTGTTTTGGGCGCTTGCTCTTGGAGGGATGGCGGTGGCCCTCATGTACCTGGGCGGGCTCAAACCGCTGCAAACAGCTTCCCTGGTGGTGGCCTTTCCCCTGATGTTCGTCATCGCGCTGTGCGTGTGGTCGTTTTTGCGGTGGCTGAAACACGATTTTCCGTAGTCCGACGACGCGGCGTCGTCGGAGGGCGGGCCTGGAAGGCCCGCAACCCGAAATCGACGGCGGTGATTCTCGGGGACGCTCTCGGAGGCATCCGGCACGAATCGTGCTCGTGCTCGTGCTCGTGCTCGTGCTCGAACTCCGTTCGGAGTCGAATCGGTCCCTAACCCGCGGCGGCGAGGTCCTTGACGAGGTCCACCGCATTCGAGGCGTCGTAGCCGTAACCGTCGGCGCCGATCTGGTCGGCAAAGGCCTGCGACAACGGCGCACCACCGACGATGACCTTGACCTTGCGCTCGAGACCCTTGGCCTTCACCAGCTCGACCACGTCCTTCATACCCGTCATCGTGGTCGTGAGCAGGGCCGAGAGCCCGATCACCTGGGCCCCCTCCGTATCGGCGGTTTCGACGAAGCGCTCCGCAGCCACATCGGCACCGAGATCGATGACCTCGTAGCCTGCGCCTTTGAGCATGATGCCGACCAGGTTTTTGCCGATGTCGTGCAGGTCGCCCTTGACGGTGCCGATCACGACCTTGCCGAGGGACGGAACATCGTCGGCGACCAGCAGCGGTTTGATCAGATCCATCCCTGCGTTCATCGCCCGCGCCGAGAGCAGCACCTCGGGCAGAAAGATCTCGTTGGCGCCAAAGCGTTGGCCGACCACGTCCATACCTGCGAGCAGGCCCTCGTTGAGGATCTCGGTTGCGCCGAGCCCCTCGTCGATCGCCCGTTGGGTGAGCTCGGCAACCTTGGCATCTTCGCCCTTTTGAAGACTCTCACTGATCTGCTGCAGTATGCTCATGGGTCCCTCCGTTTTTTTTCAGTCGTGGCGGTGCCTGGCACCGTGTGATTGTAACGGTAGCGCGACCGCTCCCCGTAGCGGTTCATGACTCCGTCGCCGGAGCTCAGAAACGCTCGTGCCGTCGACGCAGGGTAGCAGAGAGTTGTTATTCTCGGTGCCGAAATTCGGCTCGTGTCGACGCCGAGGGGAGATCAGATGAAACATGCAAAACTCCTTCGCCCTTCCATTATTCTCGGTGCGGCGGG
>CBDTWX010000235.1:0-8401 GCA_965364305.1 uncultured Thermoanaerobaculia bacterium | reverse complement strand
AAGTCCTCCCGCCGATGTCAATTGGATCTCGTAGGTCTGGGTGCGGACAACGATCGGTTTCGTGGTCGCATCGCCTCGGGGAGTGACGAGCTGCGGTACCGACTCCGATCGGGTGGCTTCTTCCTGACCCCATACGACGGAGCTGTTGACCGCAAACGGCATGGCGGTCAATCCGGCCGAGAGGAGCACCCGTGCGGTGTTCCACCCATGCCGCCGGCGTGGACAACCGCCTGTTTCCCCGAGCGTCAACCGGCGTTTCCTATTTTGGGGTGAGAGTTTGCGGCCACAATGGTGATTGCCGATCGCCGGTGTCAATCCGGGTTCAGCTTTTGTCGTCCGGTTCGACGGTTTCTTCGGTTCGGCTGCTGCCGAACATGCCGCGAATTCTGTGCCAAAAGGCCTTGATGGTGATCAGCACTGCGGCCACCGCCGCGACGATGACCTGGAGGATCATCGATCCGCTCGCAGGGTCGAGATAAGCGTGCGCCGGACGGGCACCCAGCACCAGCAGGACGAGCACGATTGTAGCCAGCGAGAGGATTTTGATCATTACCTTGTCGTTCCTTTTCTGAGAAGTTAATTCGTTTCCTGTTCGCGGTCTCAAGTGTCTCCGATGTGTCGTCTCAAGGGGAGGTCGCGCTCTCCCAACGCGGACCGTGAGACAGCGAGAGTCTAACGCGTAATGGAGTGCGCAGTCAAAAATTGTCGATCTTGATCGAAGCCTAACCAGAAATTTCCACCGCACAACAGCGGTCATCTTCGGTCCGGCCAGCGCTGATGATCGGCTTCGCCTGATCCGGGACGCGAGCGATTGATCGCCCCGATCTGAAAAATCCGACAGGTGGGGAGCCCGTGGTCGCGCTTGATATACTGCGCTTCAACGGACGAGACTCGGTTGAATCGATCTCCCATGGGTGAATCGAGGGTCTCGACTCGCAATGCCCGACCTGGCCGGAGCCGACACAGATGTCTCCCAAAACCACAGCGATCGTGGACGCCGGAGCGCGGCAGGGGTTTCCGGGACCTTTCGAGCATGCCGTCTCCGCCTGGAGGCACCGCCAGCTGATACGGAGGCTCACGCGGAGGCAGATCGAGAGCCGTTACAAGGGGTCACTGCTTGGCGTGTTGTGGTCCTTGATCGTACCGCTCATGATGCTTGCCGTCTTCACTTTCGTGTTCTCGGTCGTATTCGAGATCCGGTGGGGAGTCGACATCGAGGGGCGCGGCCAATTCGCTTTGGTGCTGTTCTCGGGTCTGATCGTCTTCAACCTCTTCAGTCACTGTGTGACACAGGCGCCGACCCTGATGCTTCAGCACACGAATCTGATAAAAAAGGTCGTCTTTCCGCTGGAAGTTCTTCCGTGGACTGTGCTGGCGGAGGGCCTCTTCAACGCCATGATGTCGTACCTCGTGTTCTTCGCGGTCTACATCCCGGTGCTGGGCGTTCCACCAGCGACCTCGATGCTCCTCCCGATCATGCTGGTACCGCTCAGCCTGTTCCTTTTGGGTGCGATCTGGTTTCTCGCATCGATCGGTTGCTATGTGCGGGATCTCAACCAAGGTGTGGGCGTCATGGCAATGATGTTCATGTTTTTGAGCCCGGTGTTTTATCCGTTGTCGGCCGTGCCGCCCAAATATCAGGTGATTCTTTTTTTGAGCCCCCTGACTCTCGTGATCAGAGACGTGCGGAACGTCCTCTTCTGGAGCGAAATGCCGAGCTGGGGTTTCTGGGCTGTCTCATTGGCTGTGGCATGGCTGATAGCTTGGTTTGGTTTTGCCTGGTTCATGAAGACGAAGAGGGGTTTTGCCGATGTCGTCTGAGGTCGTGATTCGGGCGGAACGGCTCAGCAAGTTCTACAACGTCTACCGCCGTCCGGAGGACAGGTTCAAACAGATGATCTGGCGGCATCGCCGCCGCTTCTACACTCCAGTGGCTGCGCTCAGAGACGTCAACCTGGAGGTCTTTCGCGGCGAGACCTTCGGTGTCATTGGACGTAACGGATCCGGCAAATCGACTCTTCTGCAGCTGATCTGCGGGACGGTCTATCCGTCCATGGGCCATCTCGAGGTGGCGGGGCGCGTGGCTGCGCTGCTCGAGCTCGGGGCGGGCTTCAACCCGGATTTTACGGGTCGAGAGAACGTATTCCTGAGCGGCGCAATTCTCGGCCTGTCCGACTCCGAGATCGATGCTCGATTCGACCGGATTGCGGAGTTCGCGGATATCGGTGAGTTCATCGATCAGCCGGTCAAGGGGTACTCGACGGGTATGTTCGCGCGGCTCGCCTTTGCGGTTGCGATCAGCGTCGACGCCAAGATCCTGCTGGTGGACGAAGCCCTCGCGGTCGGCGACGAAGCCTTTCAGCGCAAATGCTTTGCGCGGATCGAGGAGCTGAAGAAGAACGGCGTGACGGTGATGTTCGTCTCCCACGCGACCGGCACGGTACTCGAGCTGTGTGACCGGGTGATGCTCGTCGATTCAGGAGAGTGCCTCATGGTCGGTGAGCCGAAGGAGGTGGTAGAGCTTTACCAGCGGCTGATCTTCGCGGCACCCGACGAGGCGGAGAGACTGCGCGCCGCAATCAAGGACGGGTCACTCAGGATAACCGCCGCGATTGATACCGTTGATCGCGGCCCAGACGCTCTCGAAACCGGCACGGAAGTGAGAGATGACGAGGCGTTTTTCGACCCAGATCTGGTTCCAGCCAGCACGACCGAGTACGCTGACCGGGGCTGCAGAATCGACGACGTGAAGATCGGCAATGATCGAGGCGATCCGGTCAACGTCCTGTCGATGGGCGGAACCTATACATACAGCTACCGGGTGACCTTTACGAGAGACTGTCGCCGTGTTCGATTCGGGATGCTCATCAAGCTCATCGATGGTGTCGAGGTCGGCGGCATGACCTCGCATCCGCTCGGCGATGGAATCGAACAGTGCACTGCCGGGTCGGGTTTCCATGTGAGCTATCGGTTCCGAGCCAGTCTTGTTCCCAGCGTCTATTTCGTGAACGCAGGAGTGGTGGGTGATATCGGCGGGGAAGAAGTGTATCTTCACCGCATTCTCGACGCGCTGATATTTCGAGTGAGGCCAGTACAACGAAGTTGTATCACTGCACATGTCGATTTTTCTGCGGACAGCGGCTGCACATATGTTCGCCTCAAGGACGGATCGGAAGATCTCGCCGTCGGCTCAAACGCTGACGCCGATGGGTAGTGACCCACCCTAAAGCCGGGGGCTTTCAATTAATGGCCCGCGCGAGGCTCCCCACAACCGATAGGTCGCCTTTCGCCCCGTCACGGAGCCGGCGCCGGACCAGTGGCATCAGGATCTTTCCCAATGTCGTGAGCTGTTTCAGCCTGGTGCGAACACTGACCGCGGAAATGCACGAAAACTGGATTGAGGCGATCCGTTTCATCAAGATGGACCTTCTCAAGCAACACAAAAGCGGAAGTAATGAGGAAGCTCGACGAAGAGCCGTGATGCTGTCTTCAGATTTGTGAAGAGCTGCTTCGCAGCTGCCCACAGCCTCCGCAGACTCAGCGACGAGGAACCTCATGCCTTTTTCTAAACGCAAAGCACACAACTATCTCATGCGTTGCCAGATGATGGCGCGATGTGCCCACGATGTGGGGAGATCTCCAACGAGTAGGTGTAGATGAATTTTATACGGAGTGATAACGTGCGAGAGGGGCTGGAGGCTGATAGCTTGCGCCTCGCATGGAGGTGAGTCGCATGTCACGGGCAATTTGCGTTCTCGGCATGCATCGGAGTGGCACATCCGCCGCCACGCGTTGTATGAGCATGCTTGGGGCATATCTGGGTGAAGAAGAAGATCTCGCGGGACCTGCGAGCGATAACAAATTTGGTTTTTATGAACGACTTGACGTCATAGATTTTCACAACCGTCTGCTGGCCCATCTCGGTACCAGTTGGGACACTTGTTTTCCGTTACCGGAGCAATGGCAAAAATCTCAGAAGGTCGAGTCGTTTCGCGAAGAGCTTGCCGAATTGGTGAACAGGGTATTTGTTGAACCGCAGCACGAGCTCTGGGCTTGGAAAGACCCGAGGACGTGCTTGTTGATGCCGCTGTGGCTGGATGTGTTGAACGAATTCAGCGTTGACGTCAGTTGTCTCCTAATTTTTCGGAACCCTCTCGAGGTGGCCGAGTCTCTGGCCAAGCGAAACGGATTTGCCGAGATCGAATCCCTGGGAATTTGGCTGAACTTCAATCTCCACCTTCTTCATTATTCTCAGCCTCTACCACGAACACTCGTCAGATATGAAGATCTCATCGAGAATGGTGTCGCCACGCTCAGAGGTATAGCCGAGTCGCTTGCTCTCGAGGAGCCGGACGACAGTCTCAAATTCGAAAATGATGTTGCTCAGTTTTTGCGCGATGATTTCAGGCATGCTCGGGCATCTATGAACGAGGTGTATGCGAAGGCGCCTGCGCCTGTGCAGGCCCTGACTCGAGCCCTCGAACAGGCCCTGAACCATGCAGAAGATTGGGAGAAGCATCTGGATGCGACCGTCAATAACCTTCTTGACAGCCACAACACGATGGCTTCTCTGCTCGCACACGATGGTTTGGCCCGTTCCCGGGGTCTCATAAATAGCGAGCTTGAAAAGGAGACGCTCCTGGCGCAGGCGCTGAGAGAGGTGGTAGCTGCTGCAGAGGCCCGAGCCGACTTGGCGGAACGGAGTATAGAGGACTATCGCGAGATAGTCGAAGAGAAAGACAAGACAATTTCCGCTGTGGACGAGCGCGCGGAGGATTTGAAGCGCAGCCTCGACGGCCGCCGAAAAGCCGAAGTCGAGGCGGTTCGGCTTCTCGAGAGGAAGGAAACTGAAGAGCGTCTCGCCCAAAACGAGATCCGGCTTCGCCGAGACTATGATCGGAAGATGAAGACGTGGATTGTAGAAAAGAGTTCTCTGGAAAAGGAGCTGGAAAGCAGCTACCGTCGCGGTGATGAACTGAAATCGATTTTCGAAGACCGATTGTCCGAGATATATGCAGAGTTGAAAAACCTCCGCGGACTGCCCGAAAACTTCGGCGGTCTTCGAAAGGTATTTGCGCAGCTTCAAGAGATAAACGAGAGAATCTGCCAGTCATCTCGTCTCGTCGAGATGCAAGATGAACAGGCCGATTTTCAGCGTAGAGCTTCGATGGAATATGAACGGTTCCACCGAGATCAACTCGAGGCAACCATGGCCCTGGAGCAAAAAATCAGTGACCTGCTAGGCCGGGACAACTATCAAAAGGCGCTTTACGAAGAGACGGAACGGAACATCCGAGAAGAGCTCCACGCAACTCAGCTTCGAGCCGCCGAAATTCGAACGCTGCTGGACAAGGTCGGTCAAAGCGAGCATCGGTTGAGATCGCAGTTGGCTGAGATTCATGGTTCGAGGTTATGGAAAATTGGCGATTCATATTGGAGCGCAAGGCGTTCAATCCTCCGCCTATTCGGAATTGGTGGCGTGGCTGAAGGACAAGATCTGGCAGTTGGAGATTCCGGATTGACGGCGGGAGGAGACGAGAATTCGAGAATGCAAGATGCAAATCTTGAGATGAGCGGTTCCTTGCTGCCGAGGCAAGGGTATTCTCGAAAAAAGGAACCTGACACTCGAAACGTTGAGGCCGCCCAGGATGCTGTCGGGCGCTCCGACGCGATTTCTGTCGCCGTAAATCAGCATGACTTGAGGGAGGTCAGATTCGCACGTCCGAATTCGAAGTACGACGTTGTCCTGTACCCGATAATAGACTGGGAACTGCGTTACCAACGGCCGCAACAGCTCATGGCGCAGTTTGCCGATCACGGTCACCGAGTTTTCTACCTCCGGATTCGATTTCACGAAAATGCTGGCGCTCACGTGCTAGTGGAAGAAATACGGGACCGCGTGTACGGGGTTCAGTTGCCCGGTCCCTCAGGGCTTGATCTTTACAGTCACGAGATGACCCGCGCGACGCGTCAAACTTTCCTCGACGCATTGGACCGCCTGAGGATCCACGCGGCCATGACCGATGTGGTTTCCTTTGTGCAGTTTCCGTTTTGGCGACCTCTGGTCGTGTCGGCACGAGAGCGCTGGGGTTGGCCCGCTGTGTATGACTGTCTCGATGACTACGCTGATTTCAAAGAGGTAGATCCTTGGTTCATTAATCGTGAAGAGCATGCCTTTCTCAACGAGTGCGATTTATCATTGGCCACAGCGAGACCTCTTTATGCGAAGACATCTTCACAGTCGTCGCCATCTGTTCTGGTGCCGAATGCCTGTGAGTTCGAACATTTTAATCACCCCGCGACGGCTCCCCAAGGGCTCGAGATGAGGGGATCTGGACCGGTTATTGGGTATTATGGAGCCATCGCCGATTGGTTTGACACGGATCTCATCGAGAAGGTTGCCACACAACGTTCCGACTGGAATTTCGTTCTGGTCGGCTGCACAGATGGAGCGGACACAAGCAGGCTTGAAAAATTGCGCAACGTTCAGTTTCTGGGCGAACGTCCCTATGCGGATCTCCCCGGCTACCTCTCGATGTTCGACGTCGCGACCATACCGTTCAAGATAAAACCTCTGACTCAGGCCACCAATCCCGTCAAGTTCTTCGAGTACCTGAGTGCCGGGAAACCAGTTGTTGCTACGCCTCTGCCGGAGCTTGAGCCACACCGCGCCCTGTTCTATTCAGCCAACGACGCGGATGAGTTCATCACTGGTATCGAGGCAGCGCTCGAAGAAGACGACTCTGACCTAGTCAACAGAAGGATCGAGTTTGCGCGCGACAACACGTGGGAGAAACGATATGCCGAGATCTCGGCAAACATCGAAGGGCTTTTCGGGAAAGCCACCATTGTTGTCGTTTCGTATCAGCAGCCAGAGTACTTGAAACTCTGTATCGAAAGTGTCTTGAATAAGACGGCTTATCCGAATTTTGAGGTCGTCGTAATTGATAACGCTTCAGACAAATCGGTTCGAAAATACCTGAACAAAATGGCCGAAATCGATCCGCGGATTAAACTGATCATGAACAAGAAGAATGTGGGATTTCCGCGGGCGAACAACATCGCCATCGAATCCAGTGGCGATTCCGAGTACGTCGTGTTTCTCAACAACGACACAGTGGTCACACGAGGGTGGCTCGGGAAGTTGGTTCGCCATTTACGGAGACCGGGTGTTGAATTGGTGGGCCCCGTTACGAACTGGGCCGGGAATGAAGCCAGGATATCGGTGGGCTACAAAGAGATAGACGAGATGGACGAATGGGCGGAGACATACACCGCAGAGCGTGACGGTGTGTATTTTGATATTCGCGTCTTGGCAATGTATTGCATCGCGATGCGAAGAACCCTTCTCGACAAGATCGGTCTCTTGGACGAGAGATTTGGAATCGGCATGTTCGAGGACGATGATTTTTCGATGCGTGTGCGGGACGCTGGCGGCCGGGTGATCTGTGCGGAAGACGTGTTCATTCATCACTGGGGCCGCGCGTCGTTCGGAGAACTCGAGCAGAATGCGTACAACCGCGTGTTCGAGGAAAACAGAAAACGATTTGAGGAGAAGTGGGGAAGAAAGTGGATTCCCCATGAGTACCGTCGGCAGTTCGATTAACCGAGGTGTGTCGTTGACCTTTCCGAGATCGAGACATTTCGAGACAGGGTGCGGGTCTCACAACAACTCAGGGGACGGCGCAGGGGACACTCCGATTAGTCTTTCGGTTTTTCGGTCACACGGAAAGTCACCGAACGGCTCACCGCCAAGCCCAGTTCTTCAAGATGGATTGTGTGCGTGCCAGCCTCTGCGATCAACTCGGGGGGCACACTACACGTGAGGACGCCGTTGCTGTAAACCGTTTCGAGAGTAAGGCCATCAAACACGACTTTCACACCAGGATGGCCGTTCAACACCTTGAACCAGAATGCAGAGTGACCGTTTGGTTGCAGATAAAAACCCCCTCCGGCAATCGTGGTCTTTGGCCCCCAGGTTTCGATCAGTACCTTTTCCGCGGCCGGTGCCTCCGCGATTTCCCGAAGCTCGGGGGAATGGAACAGATTGAGCCGGTACTCTTTCAAAATGACGATAGCTCGACGCACGTAACGCATTTCATTTCCAGTAATTGCGAGTGCTTTCTGGAGTTTCTCGTCACCAAGCTCATCCGACACGACAATGGCTCGATGCATACGCTCAAGATGCCTTTTGATGTGGGGCGCCGAGCGCCATTGCCTGTACCCATCGACTGCATTCCGCGACACGACCGAGATGGCCATGATCATCAGCATGATGAGTGGCAGTGCGACGGCCCACTTTTTTGACCCCCATTCTCTTTTTCGTCCGCGAGCAGCCATCTCCGAAAAGACCCACAGCGCCCCCAGCTGCCAGAGCGGGGTATCGGCTAGGTATCGGCCC
>CBDTWX010000234.1:0-8453 GCA_965364305.1 uncultured Thermoanaerobaculia bacterium | reverse complement strand
CCCGCCATGCCGGCGGTGGAGGCGACCGCAGACGACATCCTGGCGGCATGTCGCCTGCTCCTGCTTCCGGTGCAGCGGCTGGTCGAGCTCACGATGCCGGCCATGCGCGAGGCGGGGTGGGGACGCTTCGTGGCCATCACCTCGATCGCGGTCCGCGAACCGCAGCCGGGGCTGGTGCTTTCCAACGCGCTGCGAGCGGGTGTTACGGGCTATCTCAAGAGCGTGTCGGACGAGGTCGCAGCGGATGGCGTGACGGTCAACACCGTTTGCCCGGGATACACCGCCACCGATCGGCTCGAGGAGCTGGCCGCGAATGTGGCGAAACGTGACGGGACAACCGTCGAAGCGGTCTTCGACGGATGGGCGGCGCACGCCCCGATCGGCAGACTTCTCCGCCCGGGCGAGGTGGCGTCGGCGATAGCGTTTCTGTGTTCGGATGCCGCATCCGGCATGACCGGTGTGGCGTTGCCTGTCGACGGAGGATTCAGCAGAGGTCTCATTTGATCCGAGTTTTCGATTATCGGCCGGAGGCGGATTCCATCCTCATCCGGCCGAAAATTGAACGTGGACTTTTGATGTGAATGGGTTCACAATCTCTTGAAGCGGGTGATGACCCGCACAACCGGCACGGCGCCGGAACAGAGGAGGAAAGAATGCCGACTCGGGACTTGACGTTCGCGATCGTCGGATCCGGTGGTGACGGTGTCATCACCGTTGGAGACATGATGGCGCAGGCCGGTGCATCCGAAGGCCTGCACGTAATGAAGGTGGAGGCGTACGGACCTCAGATCCGCGGTGGCGAGTCGTCGTGTACGGTGAGGCTGAGCGCTGATCCGATCTTTGCTCAGGGCGATCTGGTGCAGGTGCTGGTGGTCTTCAACTGGGCCGACTTTGCTCAGTTTCGCGGTGAGATTTTGGCGGCTGAGGACGCGGTCGTCCTGTACGAGGCGACCGACGAAACGCCCCACGACCAGATCGATCTCGGGCCGGTGGAGGAGGTCCGGTGGGTGCCGGTCCCGTTCATCGAGCTGGCCAAGGAATCCGCAGGAACCACGCTGGCCAAGAACATCGTTACCCTCGGGATCCTCGGCGAGCTCTTCAACCTTCCGAAGAGTGCCATCGAGCGGGCGATCCAACAGAAATTTTCGGCCAAGAAGGCGGCGGTGTTGGAGGCCAATATCAAGGGCTTCAAGGCCGGCACCGAGTACGCCTCCAAGATCGAGGAGGAGGCTGCCGGCAAGAGGCTGCAGTACACCCCGGGCGAACCGATGCTTTTGATGTCGGGAAACGAGCTGTCGGCGGTCGCCGCTCTGCACGCAGGTTGTCGTTTCTTTGCCGGTTATCCCATCACCCCTTCCTCCGAGGTTCTGCATCTGCTGTCGGAGCTGATGCCGAAGGTCGGCGGTTACCTGGTTCAGACCGAGGACGAGCTGTCGGCGATCGGCGCGGTGATCGGCGGTTCATTTGCCGGGGTCAAGTCGATGACCGCCACCTCGGGCCCCGGGCTCGCCCTGATGACCGAGATGCTGGGTCTGGCCTCGATGGCCGAGATTCCGGCGGTGATCATCGATGTCCAGCGCGGAGGACCGTCGACCGGTCTTCCGACCAAGAGCGAGCAGTCGGACCTCTGGCAGGCCCTCTGGGGGTCGCACGGTGACGCGCCGCGCGTGGTGCTCGCACCCGCCGATGTCGAGGACTGCTTCCACGCCACCGTGGCAGCATTCAATATCGCCGAAGAGGCGCAGATGCCGGTGATCGTGCTCTCCGACCAGTTCATTGCCCAGCGGCGCGAGACCCTCTCGATGCTGACTCTCGACCACGAGGTGATCGGCCGTCAGGTGCCGTCGGCGGGCGATCTCAGAGAGTACAAGAGGTACAAGGAAACCAAATCGGGGATTTCGCCGATGTCGTGGCCTGGGATGAAGGGCGGCGAGTATCAGACCAACGGTCTCGAGCATGACGAATCCGGCTCGCCAACCTCGATGCACATCGTCCACGAAAAGATGAACGCCAAACGCTATCGCAAGCTGCGATTGGTGCGCGACAAATACAGCTTCTACAGGCGCTACGGAGCCGAGAAAGCGGATGTCGGCATCATTTGCTGGGGGTCGTCCAAGGGGCCGGTCAAGGAAGCGGTGCTGGCCGCCAACGGGCGCGGCGAGCGGGTCGCCGCGTTCGTGCCGCAGCTTCTGTATCCTTTCCCCAATTACGCCTTCGAGGAGTTCCTCAAGAGCGTTCGCGAGGTGATCGTGATCGAGCTCAGCTACTCGGCACAGTTCTACAAGTACCTGCAGACCTTCCTCGAGCTGCCCGAAGGCCACACCTACGTCTACAAGAGATCGGGCGGCAAGAATCTGACGGTCGGCGAGGTGGAGGACAAGATTCAGAAGGTGCTGGAGATGGGTGCTCTTCGGCGGGAGGTGTTGGTATGAGCGCGGCAACCACCAAGGTCGAGTTGAAGCCGGGTGCGTACAAGACGGGTCTCAAACCTGTCTGGTGCCCGGGGTGTGGTGATTTTGGCGTCCTCAACGCGCTCTATCGCTCCATGTCCGCTCTCCAGATCGAGCCGTGGAACACGGTCATCCTGTCGGGGATCGGCTGCTCGTCGCGTCTTCCGGGCTATGTGACGACCTATGGTTTCAACGGGGTCCACGGACGGGCGCTGACCCTGGCGACCGGCGTCAAGATGGCCCGCCCCGAGCTCACGGTGATCGCGGTCGGCGGAGACGGCGACGGTCTGGCGATCGGCGGCAACCACCTGATCCACGCCTGCCGGCGCAACCTCGATGTCACCTACATCCTGATGGACAACGAGATCTACGGCCTCACCAAGGGACAGGTGGCTCCGACGACACCGACCGGGGACAAAACCAAGTCGACCTTCTGGGGCAACCCCGAACCGGCGGTCGACCCGTGTGAGCTGGCGATCTCCACCGGGGCCACCTGGGTCGGTCGAGGATTCTCGGGTGACATGAAGGGGCTCACCGAGCTCATCACGGCCGCCATCGAGCATGACGGATTCTCATTCCTCAATGCGATGTCGCCGTGTGTGACCTGGCGGGGAGACGATGAGTTCAAGCGGCTCAAGGGAATGCTGCAGAAGCTGCCGGAGGACCACGATCCCTCGAAGCGCGCCAACGCCATTGCCTACACCCGTGAGAAGGACGTGTTGACGACCGGCGTCCTGTACGAGGTCGAGGCGCCGACAATGATCGACCGGGTCGAGGCGATAAAGCGCGAGGCGATGGACGACAAACCGGCGCCGTCGACCCAGGAAATCCTGAGCTCCTTCTACCCCTCGTTCTGACGAGCCGTGAAACCCAGCCAATCAAGGGCACGGGTTGACCCTGCTTCCCGTCGCTGTCACTGTTTCTGTGGCTGGTGATCGCTGCCCTCGCATTCGACGGCCTCGGCGTCACGGCCTGTCACGGCATGTACCGAATCGTCTTCATCCAGGAAGTACGGGATTGTTGGATCGAACGGGGTAGCCTCGAGACGGCCATCCAGACTCTGGAACTTCGAAACGCGTTCGTCGGTGATCGCCGTCGCGCGTGCGTACCCTGCCCCGGGCAGGGCTCGAGATTCCGCGACCCGGAACTGCGCCTCTTCGAGCGCAACCTCGAGGCCGCGGAGATTCGGTGCGAAACAGTTCGTCGAGTCTCCGTTCAAGCTGTCGCCGGGATATGCCTGCCAGATCGGTACGTCCTTGAGCAGGGGGTTGAGCTCGTCGAGCGTCGTTACGGTGCCGTCCGGGAGGAGAACGTACTCGTCGATCAGAAATGTGGCGACGAAGAGCTGAGCCTCGGTTTTCATGACCGACCGGATCGCGTCGAGGGCGGCGAGCGGCTTGCGAAGGTGATACAGCACGCCCAGAAAGAGGATGATGTCGAACTTCCCGTAGGTGTCAGGCGACAGGTTGTACACGTTGTCCATGTGGTAGGTGACGTCGCTGCCGAGTATTTTTCGCGCCGTCGCAAAGCCGGAGTATGACTCGGGCACGAAGTCCATTGCGACGACCTCGGCGCCACGGCGTTCCATTTCGAATGAGAAGTAGCCGTCGGAAGCCCCGACGTCGAGCAGACGGGCGCCGTCCATTTCGGGCGGCAGTCCGAGCTCGTCGAGGATCGGCAGTTTTTTCCGGTTCGAGTCCTCGCCGGGCGTCACGATGCCGGGAGCCAGCTCGATCTCGTGCCACCATCGGCCGTGTTCGGCTATGAGCTCCCGGATTTTCGCCGGATCAGTGATCCGTCTCGAAGACGCCATGTTCCTCCACCTGTGGTGAATTCCTCTCGGAAACGACACCACCGTTTTTGGGGCCGTCACCCATGATGGCGATTATCCGCCAACCGCTCGAATATCCGAAGCGAATCCGGTGAATACATTAACAGGAGAAAATATTAACCGCGGATGCGATTTCCGCCGTCCGGTGTTGTCTGGGTGGAAGTTGGACGCTGAAATCTGAGAACCGAATCCTCCCGGGAGGGTAAATATTGAATTCGCATTAGAGTATCAGTCTCATATTCAATTCAATATTGGCACTTGACGTCTGTATTTGACAATATAAATTGTTTAGGACGTCAAATATTCGTTTGGTCAATTATGCCAGTCGGCGACGGTAAGATCAGATCGGGAGGGCGCCTCGGAGATGAGGACACTCCGGGTGATGATTTCTATCGGTTCCTGCGGTCCGGACACGTCCTCAGATCATTGCTGCGTGAGTTTCTCGAAGAGGATTTCCTGCGGAGAGTCTGTCGCCACCGGCTGACGCGATCCCAGTTCTGCTTCCTCAAGCTGATCACCGCCAACGCCGATCTCCAGGTCGGCGAGCTTGCGCGGTGCCTCGGCGTGTCGCCCGCTGCGAGCAGCAAGAGCCTGGACAAGCTCGAGAATCTGGGCCTCGTCCGCCGAGAAATTTCGGGTCAGGACCGCCGGGCGATTTTACTCAAAGCGAGTCCCGAAGGCGAGGAGCTGGTCCGCGCCTACGAGCGCCTCAAAGCGGCGCAGCTGGAACCGGTGATCGAGTCCTTGGGAGAGGAAAAAACGGCTCAGCTGTGCGAGCTCCTGGAGGAGGTGTGCGGCGCCATTCTCGAGCGCTCCACCGTTCCTCGCGAGAGCTGTCTGAGGTGCGCCGGCTACTACCGTCCCGACTGTTCCTTCGAAAAGCTCCAGGGGCAGTGCGCCCTGAAGCCCCGAGCAAGGGGCGAGCAAGAAATCTCCGATGAGATGGAGGCATGATTTTGGAATTAGGAATTCGGTATTCGGGCTTCGGAATGCCGGCCCAGCCGTCCAGGCAGGACACGGACACGGAGACGGGCACGGGCACGGATAAAAGGGCTGGAGTTCCTCGGAGGATTGAGTCATGAGGTATTGGCGAAAACCACTCGATCTCGACCAGATGACCGTCCCTCATGGGCGCGTCGTCATCATCGCCGACCGCTGCAAAGGGTGTGCGTTCTGCGTGGAGTACTGCCCGAAGGATGTGCTGGTCATGTCCGAGGAATTCAATCGCAAGGGCTATCACCCGCCCGAGGTGGTGAAGGACGGCGAGTGCGTCAACTGCAATCTCTGCGAAATGATTTGCCCCGACTTCGCGATCTTCTGTGTCGCCGCCGATGATGAGGCGGCGGCAGCGGAGCTCGCGGCTCGAAGTGCTTCGGATGCGGTGCACGAGGGAGGCCCCAATTGAAGACAGATCCAGCAGGTGTTCTGACGGGAGTGCACTACCTCGATGGCGACTACGCCTGTGGTGAAGGCGCCATGGCGGCGGGTTGTCGGTTTGTTGCCGGTTACCCGATCACGCCATCGACCGAGGTAGTCGAGCGAATTTCGCAGCGTTTCCCCATGATGGGGGGGACATTTATCCAGATGGAGGACGAGCTGGCGAGCATGGCCGCGGTGGCCGGTGCGGCGTGGACCGGCACCAAGTCGATGACCGTCACGTCAGGGCCCGGTTTCAGCCTGATGATGGAAAACATCGGTTTGGCGACCATGATGGAGGCGCCGTGCGTGGTGGTCAACGTGCAGCGCGGCGGGCCCTCCACCGGTCTACCGACCATGGTCGGGCAGGCCGACATGATGCAGGCGCGGTGGGGTTCCCACGGTGATTACGAGCTGATTGCCCTGAGTCCGCAGTCGCCCCAGGAGGCCTTCGATCTCACAATCGACGCGTTCAACCTCTCCGAGACCTACCGGGTTCCGGTGATGTTCATGATGGACGAGTGTGTCGGCCACATGACCGAAAAGGTCGTGATCCCACCCGCCGATGAGATCGATGTCGTTCCTCGCGTGCTCTCCGACAAAAAGCCGGGTGAGTACCTGCCCTACGCGGTGAACGGCCGGCCGGTACCCGAATTCGTGCGCGCCGGTGACGGTTACCGCTTCCACACGACCGGGCTGACCCACGACGAGCGTGGGTACCCGGTGATGTCGGCAGATTGCCAAGAAGAAAACGTCAGCCGCCTGATGAACAAAATCCGTCTCAACGCCGCCGACATCATCCGCATCGAGGAGGAGGACATCGAGGGCGCCGATGTGGTGGTCGTCGCGTACGGAATCACCGCCCGGGTGGCGCGGATGGGCATTGATATGGCCCGGGCCGAAGGGGTCAAGGTCGGCTTTCTGAGACTGATCGTGGTCTGGCCGTTCCCTGAAAAGCACATCCGGGAGCTGGCGAAGAAAATCAAGGCGTTTGTGGTTCCGGAAATCAACTACGGGCAGATGGTGCTCGAGGTCGAGCGTTGCGCAGCCGGCGAAGCGCCGGCGGTCCTGGTGCCCCACGGCGGCGGCGGAGTGCACAACCCGGCTGACATCTGCAAGGCGATCGTGGAGGCCGCCCGATGACGACAACATCCAAGACTACCGTTCCCGAAGAGCATCCGATCGCGCCCTTCCTGAGGATGGATCGGATGCCCCATATCTGGTGTCCGACCTGCGGTATCGGCACCGTGGTCAAGTGCTTCGCAACCGCGCTCGAGGAGGCAGATGTCGATCTCGACAAGACGGCGATCTGCTCCGGAATCGGCTGTACCGGGCGAGTGGCCGGCTACATGAACCTGGATGCGTTCCATTCGACTCACGGGCGCGCGATCCCATTCGCAACCGGTCTCAAGCTGGGCCGTCCGGAGCTGGAGGTCGTCGTGTTTTCCGGTGACGGCGATCTCTCCGGGATCGGCGGCAACCACTTCATCCATGCCGCGCGGCGCAACATGGACATCCTGGTGATTCTGGTCAACAACTTCATCTACGGTATGACCGGCGGCCAGAATGCTCCCACCACCCCGCTCACTGCCCGCTCTTCAACCATGCCTTTCGGCAACTTCGAGCGCCCGTTCAACCTGCCCCATTTGGCGGAGAGCTGCGGTGCGACCTTTGTCGCGCGGTGGACATGTCTCCACATCCGCCGCCTCACCAAGTGTTTTCGCATGGCGTTACGACGCAAGGGTTTCCGTTTCATCGAGGTGATCGCGCCGTGCTCGACCCTCTATGCGCGTCTCAATCGGCTCGGCAGCGGGCTCAACCTGATGCAGTTCTACCACGACGAGGCCGAGATCAATCACGGTGCCGACACCCGTGAGGTCGATATCGGTTACCAGGACAGGATCATCTGCGGAAACTTCGTCGATGCGGAGCGCCCGACCTTTCTCGAGGCGATGCACTCCCACTACAACGAGGTGCTCGGCGACCGTTACGTTCCGATGGCACCCGAAGGGGGGTGGATCCATGACTAAGCGCACGGAGATCAGGATCACCGGTTTTGGTGGTCAGGGAGTGGTCCTGTCCGGCCACATCATCGGCCATGCCTGTGCGGTCAACAACGGCATGCACGCCACCATGATCCAGAGCTTTGGCCCCGAGGCTCGAGGATCCGCCTGCTCGACAACTCTTGCGGTATCGGACACAGAGGTCTTGTACCCGTATATCGGGCGCCCCGACATCTTTGTCGTGATGTCCGGCGAGGGCTACGAGAAGTTCCGTGACGAGCTTTCAGACGACGGGATCCTGATTTACGAAAAGGACCTCGTCAAGGTCGAACCCAAGAAAGGGCAACGGTCCTACGGCGTGTCGTCCACACGAATTGCCGAGGAGATCGGACGCGCGATCGTGCAGAACATCGTCATGTTGGGTTTCTTTGCAGCGGCATCCAAGATCGTGCCGAAAGATGCGATGCGCGACGCCGTTGCGCACTCGGTGCCGAAGGGCACCGAGGAGCTCAACCTCCGAGCATTCGACGCGGGTTGGGCGGCGTTCGAAGAAGACTACGGCGACGGAGCTCAAAAGCGAAAGGAGGAAGAGGCGGCCCCGGTTGGTTCTTGATCGAGATTTCTGAAATCTGATCGCGAAATGACAACAGGTATCGGGATTTTCCGCAAGGGGTAATTGATGGACGAGTTGATCGACACGACAAGCGAGAACTCGGAAGGCGCGAAGCACAAGCGCGCACTGGTCATCGGCGG
>CBDTWX010000233.1:0-8457 GCA_965364305.1 uncultured Thermoanaerobaculia bacterium | reverse complement strand
ACGGGACGCCGTGATTCGCCGTCCGTAGTAGACGCCTGGTGAGAAGTACGGGTTAAACCCGCCCCTACGTCTATTTTTTGAGACAGCCCCGTCTCGCGTGCACGGTGCGATGAAAGAGTTGGTTTCGGAGGGGCCTCCCGGAGGAATCCGTCATTCGATACATCAACCTGCAAGGAGGTTGTTCAAGCGCTCGAATAAATCGAGCAAGACAGTACGGATCTCCGAGGCCGGGCGGATAGTCGTCGAGGCTGTCTGTCGGGATCAGGGTGTGGAGGTCGACCAGTCGTCGGTGGTGCCTGTCTCGAACCCGTTGCCGAAGACAACACCCGCTTTGAAGGCGCCGAGATCATTGGAACCGTCGTTGGGACGGTCTGAAGCTCGTCGATGGGGGTGGTATTGCTGGTCGGGTTCATGAGAGGGGATCACGGCAGGCGCCAGGGGACCTCCGGCATTTTCACAGGCGCTACCAATCGACAGTGAGTAGTCCTGGCCCTCGAAGTCGCGGAAACCGGGATCGGTGCCTTCGATGTTGGTGCCGTGGTCGACAATCGACCCCGAAAAACTCGAGTGGCTGGTGACCCAGCCATCCATCAGCCAGTTGGTTCGGAGCTCCATGAATCCGGCCTCCCCGAGCAGCGCCAGACGAGAGCCTTCGGCGGTCGTGTAGACGACATTGTTGCGAAGATCGGCGTGCTCGTCATTGGTCGAGAGGCGCATCAGGGTCGTGTTTCCCGAGCGGGTGGATATGACGGTGTTGTGAAAGAAATGGAGGGTTCCCTTCCGATAGTCCGAGGTGGTGCCGCTGTCGCCACCATAGTGGAGGATCTGGCTGTTGCCCTCGCCGTCGGACTCGATCAGCACATTGCCGTAGACAGCGGTTGTCGAGTAGGCAGGGTGGTTGACCAGCACGGCGCTGTCCTCTGCATCGACCAGATCGAGCTGCCGGTTGCCATCCTCGATCCAGTTGTAGCGCACCACGAGGCCCGCAGAACGGTCCTTGAGGTTGTTGCCGCCGCAGCCAGTTCGAAGCGCTCCGAACCGGTTGAACTGGTAGGTGAGATAGATGGCGGCGGTGTAGGTGTTGTGCTGGTAGTAGCTCCCCTCGATGCCGTTGTCGAGGATCCAGTTGCGTTCGACGAGGATGTTCTGAGTGAGACCGTCGTGGGCGCCGATGAAGAGGCCGTTTCCCGAATCTCGCAGAATGCAGTTGCGGATCGTCAGGTGCTCGGCCTTCTCGACGTATATCGCGGCGGCGTTGTCGGCGTAGGAATCGATGCCTCCCGAGTGGTTGGTGAAGGTGTAGGGAGGCCGGCCGGAGCGGATGTCGAGGTTCTCGATCACGATGTGGGCCGGCAGCGTGTCCGAGGGAATGCTGGCGCCGCCGATCTTGAGCACTCCCCGCACCTCGTTCCAGAAGTTGAGCTCGGTCCGGGTCGTGGCGTCGCGGCCATCGATGACGGGAAGAATACCGCTTGGTCCGGGCACGCCGGAAACCACGATCGGCGACCCTTGCGTGCCGCGACGGCACAGCACCCACTTTTCCTTGTAGGGTGCCTCGCGCCAGTGAACCAGCACGCGGTCTCCGGCGACGAGGCCTTCCCAGGGCACATCGCCGATGTTCGCCAGCATGCCTGGCTCCGGGCCGACCCGATAGTCGGTGGCGTCAGTAGGCAACACCGCGCCGAGGGACGCGATGGTGACTGCGAGCGCAATCGGTCCGGCTCGTAACACGAAACAACCCCCTCATCCAGACTAGGTGAACGCGAGCTGCGGGCGGGTGATACGGCTCACTGAAGTCTCCGGGGGGGGTGTTGGTCGAGCCGCGCTGGAGGTATGTCGGTGACCCCTCGAATGAGACGACTGAATGAAGACCCAATTCGAGGCCTCGAGTTCATGGGTTCTGCCCGCGCCGTGCCGAGCCCGAGCACTTTGCGGATAGCGGAATTGTCTTTTCCTCCCCCCTTTTTTGTTGTGAAGGCGCCTCGCCTGCACAACAAAAAGGGGCGGAGAGGCCCAAGCCCCGAAGAGATGGTAGCCTTTGCTCGGTGGAAACCCGTCATCTCGGCTGCCCCAACTGCGGCGCACCTCTCGATGTCCCGTTGGGCGAGGTTGAGGCGCTCTGCGAGTTCTGCGCCTCCCGGTTGCGGTTCATTCCCGAGGAGAACGAGCTCGAGGTGGTCCGCACACGAGAGGAAATGAAGCGTCGCGAGCGCGTCGAGGTCGAGAAGCAGATTCTCCGCAACCGTCTCGAGCAGGAGGAGATGGACCGCTGGCGGCAGATCGCCTCCAAGGTGGCGATCGCCGCGTTGCCGATCATCGGCCGCACCGCCGGTCGTGCGGCGTTCAACAGTGCCGCGTCGAGGGGCGGTGGCTGTGCCGGTTGCGGTTGCCTCGGAATCATCGCTGCGCTGATCGCGGCTGGAGCGGTGGTCGGCTTGTGACGAGGCGGGAATAGAACCGCCGGGCCGACACATCCCCACCATGACCCGCTCGAATCGCCGGATCTCCATCCGGTCGATCCGTTCCGGGGGTCGGTCGACCCTAAAATCCGGCACTCGGGACTCAAGCGCGAGAGATCGAGTATCGAGGATCCAGCATCGAGCATCGGGCGGGTGGGCTGGGAAAAGGAGGATCGAATGGGCTGTCCGGTAGTGCATTGGGAGCTGTGGTCGGAGGATCCCGACACGGCTGCGGAGTTCTATTCGAATGTGTTTGACTGGCAGATCCGGACCATACCGGAGATGAACTACCACCTCGCCGAGACCGGGGGAGAGGGCGGGATCAACGGTGGCATCATGAAGCCTCAGCAGGGGCCGTGGCCGGGCAACATGGCGTTCTACATTGATGTGAACGATCTCGCGCCCTATCGGCAGAAGATCGTCGATGCGGGCGGCAAGATCATCGTGGAAGAGATGGAAGTGCCCGGAGTCGGTTCGTTTTCCCTCTTCGAAGACCCGGACGGACGGGTTCTCGGGATGTGGAAGCAGAATCCGCAGCAACCGGTGGAGTGAGGCGATGCAGACAGTCGTCATCGTCGGTGCGAATCGCGGCATCGGGCTCGAGCTGGCGCGTCAGCTCACAAGCAGAGGAGATAACGTTGTGGCGGTATGCCGAAAGGCCTCGGACGAGCTCGCAGACCTCGGGGTCGAAGTGATCGAAGGAGTCGACGTCACCGATGAACAGTCGCTGAACCGGCTCGTCACAGCGCTCGGAGGCCGGACCATCGGAATTCTCATCAACAACGCCGGTGTGCTGTCGGATGAATCTCTTGAAGACCTCGATATCGATCGTATCCGGCACCAGTTCGAGGTCAACAGCCTTGGCCCCTTGCGAGTCACGGCCGCTCTGCGGCGAAGCCTCGACGACGGGTCGAAGGTGGCGATTGTCACCAGCCGGATGGGCTCGATCGAGGACAACACCTCGGGTGGACGTTACGGATATCGAATGTCGAAGGCCGCCGTCAACATGGCCGGTCGCTCGTTGGCACACGACCTCAAAGAGGCGGGAATCGCCGTGGCGGTCCTGCATCCCGGGTTCGTGCGCACCGGCATGACCGGGCATCAGGGTTTGATCGATCCGCCCGAGTCGGCCGCCGGTCTCATCGCCCGGATCGACGAGTTGACCCTTGAAACCACCGGCTCCTTCAGGCACGCCAACGGAGAGACGATTCCCTGGTAGCAATTTGCTCCGCCAATGCGGAGCAAATTGCGGGCCCTGAAGAACCCGCCTACGCGGATCAGGGCTCAGGTTCCAGGTCCCAGGTCTCAGGTCTCAGGTCTCATGGACGTCTCCGTGCTCCGGGGTGGGTGGATGGGGCCTGTGACTTGCGCCCTGAACCTTGTGATTGGTTGGGTGGGCGGGTGGGATCTGCGTCTATCTGTGTGATCTGTGGGCAGCCCTCGGGTAGGTGGCCGGAAATTTCTAAATTCGAAATTCGAAATTCGAAATCTCAGTCAGTGGATCTCCTCGACCCCTGCCTTGGCCCGCTCGATGGTGGCTGCGAGCCGGGGCCCGCTCCAGCTCATCGGACCTCTCGCCTGGTGGGCCATCAGACCCGCCGGGTCGTAGATCAGCGTTTCGGGGAGACGTCGCACACCAAAAAGGGCGGCGGTCTTGCCCTTGCGGTCGAGGTAGATCCGGTTCAGAGGCACACCGGCCTCCGCCGCCCAGCCCTCGATGCCCTCCCACGACGGCGCGTTGGCTATGAAGAGGATCTCGACCATGGGGTCGTCGGCGATCGTGTCCGCAAAACGTGCCGCCGCCGTCTGCTCGGAGTGATCGGCTGCAGTCGGATCGAACCAGTGCAGCACGAGGACCTTTTCCGGCCGCCCGACCAGGTTGCGGCGTTTACCCTCAAACGGCTCGACCCACAAGAAGCCGCCGGCATCGATCTTGGCGATGGCATGGTCGTGGTCGGCGTGTCGGGCCGGGGTCTGACTGTAGTACATCTGGATTGCGAGGAACGCGGCGGCGACCACGATGGCCGCACCGATGATCAGGCGGTTGCGAACGGCTGGTCTCATCATCGGCGGATGATACCAAAACCCGGGCTGTCACCTGAGGAGAAAACGGCCTCGGGTTTCGTTTCCAACAGCGTCAGAGACAGGAACAGGAAGCAGTGACAGCATCAGGGTCGGCGACAGATTCAGCGGCAGCAATCAGAGGCAATGGCAGTCTTCAGCGACAGCTTCAGTATCGGGCGCTCAATGTTGTCGAATCAGCCTTTTTGGTTGATGAGCCTCCGGGTCATGGCACGGACCTCGTCAAGGGTGCGACGCACCGGCTTGACCGGCTTGCCCTTGACATCGAGTGGCCACCGGCTACTTTCCCTGTGGAACGACCCGGAGGTGACTACAACGGCCTCACACGCACTGCCCACTGCCCACTGCACCTGACATCTGCCGCTGTATCTGATTTCTGCCGCTGATCGCTGTACCTGATACCTGTCGCCGAGCAATCCTGAATTCAGGGTGACTGGTGGAACTTTTTTCAGGGTTTCTTGGCGATGAAGATCGTATGCTTGGGGCCTTTGGCGCGTTGGCGGGCCGACACGGTCTCGGTGCGGACCCTGAATCCGGCCTTGGTCAAGCGCCGTTCAAAGGGCGGGTCCGGGTCGGCGGACCACACGCCGAGCACCCCCCGAGGACGAAGGCAGCGGCGGATGTCGGCGAGTCCGCGAGTGCCGTAAAGGCGCTCGTTGCCCGCGGTGGTGAATGCCGCCGGCCCGTTGTCGACATCGAGCAGCAGTGCGTCGAAGGTTTTCGGGTTGCCGGCGATGATCTCGGCGACGTCGGCTTCCTCGACGACGACCCGGTCGTCCGCCAGCGGATCCCGGGCGAGATGCGCCAGCTGGGCACGATTCCAGTGGATCACGGCCGGGAAGATCTCAGCCACGGTGACCCGGGCCGACTCGGAAACGGCATCGAGGACCGCTCGCAGGGTGTAACCCATCCCGAGACCACCGACCAGCACGCTCGGCCGCCGGGTCCGAACGGCGGCCAGGACCAGACCGGCGAGCGCCTCCTCCGACCCGTGGGCGCGACTCGACATGAGCTCGAGGCCATCGACCCGGATGGAAAACACCCCGTCTCGCACATAGAGCACCAGCTCCCTGCCGTCGGGAGTCGAGACGCGCCCGAGGGTATGCTGTAGTTTCATACCAGGTGGAATCTCCGTCCGCGGTCAATCGTAGTCCATCAGACCGTGCTTTGGCCTTGTCGACGCGGATCGCCGAAATGAGTACCCTGGGTGGCTGAGGAGAGATGGGGTTCGAGAAACCGACCTTGTCCCAGAGATTCCGAAAGTTGACGGGCGATCCCGTCGACTTCGATGTGCGACCGTATGCCGATTCTGTGGATCAGGTAGCGGCGTTGGAACAGGATTTCGAGCGGCTCGAAAATGGTGAGTTCCGCGAGCGCGCCCGACGGCTCCGGGACGCGGTCGAAAAGGAGGGCGGCGCTGAGGCGGTCTTGATCGAGGTCTTCGCCCTGGTGCGCGAGGCCGCAAAGCGCCGGCTGGGACAGAGACCTTTCGACGAGCAGATCATGGCGGGTCTCGCCCTCCACGACAACCGCATCGCCGAGATGCAGACCGGCGAGGGAAAGACCCTGGCTGCGGTTGCGCCGGTGTGCGTCAACGCCCTGTCGGGCCTCGGGGTTCATGTTCTCACGGTCAACGACTATCTCGCCCGACGGGATGCCGCTTGGATGGGTCCGATCTACGACATGCTCGGTGTGAGTGTGGGTTGCGTCCAGGAAGGGATGAAGTCGGCCGAGAGGCGCCGCGCCTATGCCCGGGATGTCACCTATGTGACCGCCAAGGAGGCCGGCTTCGACCTCCTGCGCGATGGCCTGTGTCTCGAACCGGAGGACCAGGTCCACCGGCCGTTTAACTTCGTCATCGTCGACGAGGCGGACTCGATCCTCATTGACGAGGCGAGGGTGCCCCTGGTCATCGCCGGTGACACCGACGACACGATCGTCGGCCTCAGTCGGTTGGCTGAGCTGGCGGTCGAGCTCCGATCGGGGGTCGACTACGATACCGACGAGTACTCCCGCAACATCAACCTCACCGAAGAGGGGTCACACCGTGTCGAGAAGCTCCTCGGCTGTGACAATTTGTACGCCGAGCGGAGCCTGGGCCTGCTCGCGGGGGTTCGCAACGCGCTGCATGCAGAGGTTTTGCTCGAAAGGGACGTCGATTACATCGTTCGGGGCGGCCGTGCCGAGCTGGTCGACGAACTCACCGGAAGGGTGGTCGAGGATCGTCAGTGGCCCGACGGTCTTCAGGCCGCGGTCGAGGCCAAGGAGGGACTCGACCCGCAACCCGAGGGGCGCATCCTGGGCTCGATCACGATGCAGCATTTCATGCTCTCCTACCCTCGTCTGGCGGGGATGACGGCGACCGCACAACCGGCCGCCGGGGAGCTCAAGGATGCCTACAACCTCGAGGTTGTCGTGATCCCGACCCACAAACCCTGCATCCGGGTCGACCATCCGGATCTGATCTTCACCCACCGTGAGGCCAAACAGCGTGCACTGGTCACGGAAATCTCGACGGTCCACGAAACCGGCCGGCCGATTTTGGTCGGAACCGCCAGCGTGGCCGAGTCGGAGACGCTCGCAGCGAGGTTGCGAGAGGCCGGGGTCGATTGCTGTGTGCTCAACGCAAAGAACGACGAGGCCGAGGCCGACATCGTTGCCGAGGCGGGAATGGTGGGCGCGGTGACGATCTCAACCAATATGGCGGGCCGAGGCACCGATATCCGCCTCGGTGGCCGCGACGAGGGGGCGCACGACGGTGTGGTAGCGCTCGGGGGGCTCTATGTGATCGGAACCAATCGCCACGAGAGCCTCCGTATCGACCGGCAGCTGCGCGGTCGGGCGGGACGGCAGGGTGACCCGGGATCGTCGCGTTTTTTCGTGGGTCTGGATGACAGCCTGTTGGTGCGTTTTGGGCTCGAAGGGCTGATCCCGCGCTCCGCGATGCCCGAAGCTCAGGACGGCCCGGTCGACGATCCGCTGCTGCGTCGGGAGATCGCCCGTGCGCAGCGCATTGTCGAGGGGCAGGATATCGACACCCGACGCACCCTCCGCAAGTACTCGGACGTCATCGAATCGCAACGCCGGTATGTCCAGAGCTGGAGACGAGAGATCCTCGAGGGACATGAGAGACCGGGCCTGCTGGAAGAAACTTGCGGTCCGCGGTATGCCAGGGTCGACGGGCGATTGGGGCAGGCTCGGCTTCATGATATCGAACGGCGAATTTCGCTACTGGTGATCGACCGCTGCTGGTGCGACTACTTGGCCGAGATGGCTCGGGTGCGGGACGGCATTCACCTCGTCACCCTCGGCGGAAAGACGCCCTACGAGGTATTCCACACCCACGCCCGCAACGCGTTGGAGCTGACCCTCGAAAACATCGATCGGCAGATCGTCGAGGTCTTCGAGTCGGTCGAAATCACGGACGACGGCGTCGATTGGGAGGGGGAGGGCCTCCTCGGCCCATCCTCCACCTGGACCTATATGGTGACCGACACCCCGTTCGTGACCGGACCGCTGACCGCCATGGCCAACCGACAGTCCATCGGGCTCGTCGTGGCATGGATGTACTGGCCGTTGTGGATCGTGTGGGGCTTCTATCGCCGTTTCAAGATGAAACGCGAGCACGCAGCGGGCAAGAAGGGCGGCCGGAAGGGGTGAAACCCTGGAGAATTCGGAATTCGGAATTCGGAATTCGGAATTTGGAGTGAGGAATGCCACCCGCCCGGCGTAGATTTCGGATTTCGGATTTCCCCACTAACCCACCGGAGGCTCGAGACCTGGGGCTTGGGGACTGCCCGTCCGCCCACCATTCCCCTCATAGATCCCTCCGCTCCGTCGCTCCGCTCCTCCGGTCGGGATGACATTTACTGACGGCCCGCTCCTCCGGTCGGGAGGGCACGGATAGGCGGCGTGT
>CBDTWX010000232.1:0-8466 GCA_965364305.1 uncultured Thermoanaerobaculia bacterium | reverse complement strand
GGACCCGCCAGAGGACGGAGAAACCCATCCTGATTCCGCCTCCGGCCTCCCCTGGCCGGTCCTGATTGGGTTCGTCGTGCTCCTCATCGCGGTCGGGTTTTCCGCCTCCCTGATATTCGAAATCGGCCCCTTTCGAGAGACCCCGCTTCCACCGAGCCCGTTACCGACCGAGCCACCTGCGGCACCGACCCCGCCTCCGGTCCCGACGAAACCACCGATTGCAGAATCGAGAGCCCGCCCTCAGGCCGTCAAGCTGGCCGAAGAGCTCTCACAGGCGCGGCTGGCCATCGCTCGAGACGACCTCGATAGCGCGGCAGATCACCTCTCAGCCGCGGCCATCATCGACCGAGACAACACGACCGTTCTCGAGATCGCGGATCAGCTGGTCTACCGTTTGGTGGAACAAGCAGATGCCGCGACGGAGTGGGGAGGCTGGACCGAAGCCGAACAGCACCTCGAACGTGCCCGCCGCATTGCGATGCGGTTCGGAATCGACACCAATTCTATCGACAGCGCCGCGAAGCGACACGCAGGCATGGAGAGGTTCTCCATTGTCGGTCCTCATGACACTGCTGCGATCACCGGCGCCGTGGGGCAACGCGTCGTCATCATCCTGGCCAACCGGGATCGGCGGAGCGGCCGAATCGAGGGTCTCGATGGTGCGGTCCTGCTTCTCGCGGTTGATTCGGACGTGGAAGGCGGTGTCGTCCGCTATACGGACGAGATTTCGCTTGACGCCATTGCCTCCATCAGGATTTACGAGGATTGAGCCCGCCCACCCAGACCGTTCTGAGCTAAAATTTCGAACTCTGAACGTTGAGACGTTCTGGTCCGCGGTGGGTGAACGGGCGGAACGTTTGAAAGTTCGGCTCATCCGGAATTCGGTGAGGTGGCCGGAGACTGAGGTTATCCGGCAGGGTCAGAGACGGCGACAGAAAACAGGTGCAGCGACAGCGGCAGCACCCAGGGACGGGAACAGCGGACCACAACGGCCTCACGCACGCTGCCGACTGCCCTCTGCCCCTGACATCTGTCCCTGTATCTGATTCCTGCCCCTGATTGCTGTGCCTGATCCCTGCCCCTGAACCTGATCGCTGTCTCTGCGACTCTCTCGACCTCACGTTTTCTCGGATGAGCCCAACGTTACCCGGGTGGGCGGGTGCTACTCCGTGGTGTCGTGGATGGCGCCGCCACACGACGAACCGGCACCCGCGGTGCAACCGAAGCAGTGCCGGCCGGTGACGATCTCGCGACCGTCGAATTTCCGAGGATCGAAGTCCGCGATCGATCTGCGCCTTCCGTCAAGGGCTTGACTCTCGAGATCGAGCATCTGGTTGAAGTCACAATCGTAGACATGCCCGTCCCACGAAATCGAAAGGGTGTTGCGGCACATCAGGCCCGACACAGTCGCGGGATTGAAGCTCTTGATCAACAGCTCCATATAGCCTCTCAAATTGCCGCTGCTTTCGAGCCACTCCAGGAAGCGAGCGATCGGCATATTGTTGAGAGCGACCAACCGGTCGAATGTGACGCCGTGGTTGGCATCCAGACCTCGCCTCCACTCCTTCTCCATCGAGCCTTGATCACCTGTCAGCAGGGCACCGATCGGGTTCACCATGAGGGTGAGTCGACGGTTCTCATCACCGCGACCGTAGCCCGCTTCGTTGAGACGCTGCAAAGCCTTGATGGATTTTTCGAAGGTCCCGTCTCCGCGCTGTGCATCGGTGTTTCGGCGGCGGAAATGGGGCAGCGAACACACCACCTCGACACCTCGTTCGGCCAGCCATCCCGGCAGGTCTGATTGGCGGGGGAGCAGCAGGACGGTGAGATTGCAGCGGTCGATGACATGCTTCCCCCGTGCCACGCACTCATCAACAAGGTAACGAAAACTCGGATTGAGTTCGGGAGCACCACCGGTGAGATCGACGGTGTGGGCCCGTGTTCGGTCGAGAGCCGCAAGACAGTCGTCCACCACCTCGCGGCTCATGATCTCGCGCCAACGGTCCGGGCCGGCGTCCACGTGGCAGTGACGGCAGGCCATGTTGCAAAGCTTTCCCAGGTTGATCTGGAATATCTCCACTCCTTCGGCAGTCAGCCGACTCGGTTGGCCGATCGCAATAGCTGCTTTGAAATCTCCCGCCGACGGCAAATGGTCGAGCTCGACGGCTTCCAAAGTCCGAATCTGACAGTGCGCCTCGGCCAGTGGAGACCGACGCGACAGCAGGCTGGTGGTCCGGCGGGGACCCTGTTCCGGGTGAGAGACCTCGCTCTCGGTCTCGCTCAGAACCACGGGCATCGGGCTGCCGTCAGTCATCTTTCCTTGAACTCCCTTGCGCACTCTTTGTCTACATCGAGGACTTGGTTACGTGCTCGAGCATCTGCACGCCGTGGACCAGCGAAGCGCCGCCGCGAATGGCTGTGGCCACGTGGACCGCCTCGGTCATCTCTTCGAGATCCGAGCCCTGCCTGAGACATTCGGTGGAGTAGGCGTCGATGCAGTAAGGGCACTGGACCGCATGTGATACGGCGAGCGCGATCAACGCCTTCTCGCGGACTGAGAGCGCGCCGTCTGCGAACACCGCGCCATAATACTCGAAGAAACGTCGAGCCAGGTCTTCGTTGCCTTCGGCGATGTCGCTGAAATGCTCGAGATGCTTTGGTTTGTAGTAGCCCTGCATGAGATCTCCATTCTGTTTTGTTGGATGAATATCCATCGGCCGTTGAATCTGTGACGTCGAAAAAAGACCGACTATGCCGTTGGGCGCTCCGGGGGCACAACCGACGACTGATCGTCGGTCCACTCGCCCACCAGGTAGAGCGGCCGGCGCTTGACCTCGTCGAAGATCCGGGCCAGGTATTCCCCCATGATGCCGATCATCAAAAGCTGCACGCCGCCGAGAAACAGAATTGACGCCATCAGTGAGGTGTATCCGAGCCAACTCACGCCGACCACCTTGAGAACCAGGACCACCACAATGTAAATGAAGGCGAAGAGGGAGACCGCAAAACCCGTCCAGGTCGCGAGGCGCAGCGGGAAGAACGAAAACGACGTGATTCCATCGAGAGCGAACCGAAGCATCTTTCGAACCGGGAACTTGGTTTTGCCGACCTGGCGTGCCTGCCGTTTGTATCGGACCGCCGTCTGGGGAAAGCCGATCCAGCTCACCAGCCCGCGGATAAAACGATTGCGTTCGGGCAACGCCCTGAAGGCCTCCACGGCGCGCGGTCCCATCAGCCGAAAATCACCCGTATCGACCGGAATCTCGACGTTGGTGATACCGCGGAGAATTCGATAAAAAGCCTTGGCGGTCAGCAGCTTGAACCAGGTCTCCCCTGCCCGTTCCTCTCGCTGGCCATAGACCACCTCGTAGCCCTCACGCCACCGCGAGACCATTTCTGGGATGACCTCGGGAGGGTCCTGAAGATCGCCGTCGATGATGACCACAGCCGTTCCGCGCGCCGCGTCGACTCCGGCCGTCAGCGCAGCCTGGTGGCCGAAGTTGCGGGCGAAGCGCAGACCGCGCACCCGGTGGTCGGAATCCGCAAGAGCCTGCACGCGCTCCCACGTCGAATCGGCCGATCCGTCGTCCACGAAGAGGATCTCGAGACCGTCCACCTCCTCGCCGAGGGCCGCCACCAGACGCTCGTGCATTATCGCAACGTTTTTCTCTTCGTTGAAAGCTGGAATCACGACGCTCAGTTCCGGTTGTTCGGGCATCACGCTTCCATCATACCCGGATCCGATCAGCGCCCACCCGCCTCGACGGACCCAAAGCGGACCACGAGAGCGCCCTCCTCATCCAAGACCACCTCTCCTGCCGCGGCCACCGCCTTCAGCTCTTCTTCGGTGTAGTCCTCGCGCTCGAGGGAACCGATGGTCACCAGATGAACTCCGGCTTCGGCGGCTGCCCGCCGAATTTCATTCGTATTCCTGGCGGTGAAGATGCGCTTGACCAGCAGCGAACGCCGGTTTGTCTCCGGCAGTATCTCGTTCGACCGCCACACCGTCTCGTGGTTGGCCCAGCCGAGAACTGCCGGGACCCCGGACGCAGACGAAAAACGGGCGTACAGGGAGTAGGGCCCACCGACCGCTTCGGCGATGACGGTGCCTGCAGGCTGCGCCCGGAGGTATCGGACAATCGCTCGATCCCCAGCCGTCATCCATTCCAGGCCGTCGAGGCCGCGCTCCTCCGCGATCACCTGCTGGGCCACCATGCTCACCAGATGCGGGAGAGCGGAAAGCGTGATGACCGTCACCAGGGCGATCCGTGTGGCGCGGCCCCTCAGACCCCACCGGAGCAGCACCGGAAGGGCAACAGCAATACAGATCCATCCCTGGATATACGACTTGAAGACGGTGTTCATGCGGTGGAGATCCTCGCCGTAGCTGTCCACGACGTAGACGATCTCCGGCACCAAAAAGAGAAAGGTCCCGAGGGCAGCAAGCGCAAAAGCTGGTCTCGCCTCAGCCGTCAACACCGAAAAAACCGCGGCCACAAAAATGGTGCACACGACCCCGAGGAGAACCATCGTCGGTCGTGCCGTTGCAGCCGCCGTAACCAGAATCGCCGACACCACAAGCAGCACGATGGCCCGGTTCTGTTCCTCTTCGCCGGACACGAGCCGCCCCAGCAGACCCAGGGCGGCGAGGCTCGCAGGCACCAGCAGGCACCCCGCGAAGAGCAGGAGATCCACCACGTTGGTCCACGCGAAGACCGGCCGGACGCCATCAAAAGGTGGACTGAAACCGAGGTGGAACGGTGCGGTGACGAGCCACCCTCCGCCCGCCACACAGGCTGCCGCCAGCCAACGATCCCATCCCATACGGGTTGGCCAATGCCACCGATCCGGGCCCGCTATCAAGAGCAACGCGATTCCGGTGAGAGTGGGTGGCATGGACCAAGGGTTCGCGGCCCACGCCGTGCCAAAAAGTGCAGCAAGCGCGGCGATGTGCCTCTTCTGCGGTCCCACCCGCCCCGCCTGCCACGCCACAAGGAAGGCGAGACAGGCGATCGGCATCGAAAGTAAGTGAGGGTGCAGATCACCGAGCCACACCGTAAAGAGGGGGAACTCGGTGATCGTGTCGGGTACCTGACGCGAGGAGTGCCAGTAGTCGAGGTTTGCGATGGATCGACCGGCAAAGAGCTGCCGTAGGCCGTCGGGGGTGCCGGCAAGCAACCCGAAGAATGCCACCAGCATCCCCGAGCCGTGCCCGCCTCCGACTCGCCGCCCGAGCATCCACAAGAGCGAGGCCACCATGCCTCCGATCAGGCCGACGATCAGGTTGTATCCGATCTCCAACGGGAGCGAGCTGATCGAGAGCGGCACAGACCATAGGAGCGCTCCCCAGTAGTAGTACGGGAGCGTCTCGCCCGCAAGCCACATGTCGGGGGGCGGGAAGCCCTCGGCCCGCAGAAGCGAGGCGAAGATCCCGAGATCCATCGGCTTCTCAGCGCCCATGATCTCCGGGTGATCCAGGCGAAGCAAAAGCACGACCGCGACAAATACCCAGAAGATCCCCTCCGCCACGAGCAGATGGCGCCAGGCCCGGCGACGCCAGGCGACCCATCCTCCGGTAACGCCGCAGACCACGAGCACCGCTGCACCGACGGCGCGCCATTGGTGCACGCCGATGACTCCCGCCCACCACGCCGACATGGCGATCACAATCAAACCGGCGAGTCGCCCACCCGCCCATGACTCGACTTCGTCGAGACCAAGCCGGACGAGAATCGCGTACCCGCCAAGACCCGCGGCGCTCAGAACCACGAGGAAGAGCAGGATGGTCATGCTGTGATCATTCTATATTGACACCATCGACAACTCCGTGTATCACCGCAAAGGTGAGAATGGGGCGTCTCGGCAGACTGTTATTCTGCGCTCTCCTGGCAACTGCAGCACCGCTTCATGCGGTCAACCCCCCCACAGTCGGGGCCGGCACGCTCGACGCGCAGCCCGTCATCGACGGAGAGATCTCGGAATCGGAGTGGTCCGGGGCCTCTTTGATCGACTCCCGGCTCATCCAGTTCGAGCCCGACCGCGGAGAGCCTTCGCCGTATCGCACCGTCATACGGGTCGGTCAGACTCGCTCCGCGATCTACTTCGCGATCGATTCGTTTGATCCCGACGTCGCGCGCCTGGCGGCTGCAGTGACGCGTCGCGACGGTGATCTCGAGGACGACGATTCGATTGCCGTCATGCTCGATACATTCCTCGACAAACGAACGGCCTACGTCTTTCGAACCAACCCTCTCGCCACCCAGTGGGACGCTCGAATCGCCAACAACGGCCGCACCGTCGATCCTCTGTGGGACGCCGCCTGGAGCTGTGCCTCGCAACGCATTGACGATCGTTGGACGGCCGAATTCGAGATCCCTTTTGCGATACTCCGGTACCCACCGGGCAGCGATCGGAGCTGGGGCCTCAGCGTGATGCGCACCGTGCCGCGGCGCCTCGAAACCTCGTTGTGGGGAAGGCCGACCGAATCACCGTGGAGAGTTTCGAGCTTCGGGGTGCTGACGGCACTCGAGTTGCCTGGGGGGCAGGATCGCAAGGAAAAATCGTGGCAAGCCATCCCGTACGGTCTGGCATTCGTCGACGACGACGGCGACTACAATATCGAGATCGGTGCAGACCTTCGTTGGCGCCCCTCAAGTGCGCTCGGCGTCGACCTGACGGTCAACCCCGACTTTGCGCTCATCGAGGCAGATGTCGAGGTCATCAACCTCACTCGGTTCGAGCTCTTCGTTCCCGAGAAACGACCCTACTTTCTCGAGGGCAACGAGATGTACAGCCAGCGCATTCGACAGTTCTACAGCCGTCGGGTCGGCGACATCACCTGGGGGGCGAAGGCGATCGGCACCGTTGGCACGACCGAATTCTCGGCCATTGCGACCTCGGAGGACCTCGAACTTGAAGACCACGCGCCTTCGGCACGAGCCGACTATGGGGTCGTGCGCGTGCAGCGGAGCCTTTCTCGTGGATCAACGATCGGTCTGCTGGCCGCCAGCCGCCGACTCGACGGAGAGGATCGGGGATCAGCGGGCCTCGACACCACCCTCTTCTTCACAGAAACTCTGGGGCTCACCGCACAGCTCCTGCGGGTTCACGGTCCGACCGCGGATGGCGGGCTGGCGTGGTTTGTCCGACCCGCGTTCGACAGCGCTACCACCCACTTTCACGTGCGGTACACGCATCTCGACGAGCGCATCCGCGATGATTTCAACGCTGTCGGCTTCCTTCGCGACGACGATCGCAAGGAGTTCGACACCAACCTCACCCACACCTTCTGGTTCGAGCAGGGCGCGGTCGAAAAAGTGAAGGCCGGCGCAAACTACAACCGGTACACGAGCCAGGAGGGTGTTTTGCGGAGCTGGGAGCTTGACGCCGAGGTGTCGATGGTCCTCCGCAACGGATGGGAGTTCGAGATCGAGTACACCGACGAGTTCGAGCTTTTCGAAAAGGAATTTCGCAACGATCTCACCGAGCTCAAGGGGGGATGGGACGGACGCGATGGGCGATCGATCTTCGCCTTTGTCGGCACCGGGGTGAACTTCGACAGCGACCTCAAGCTCTACGGGGCCGAGGCGTCGTGGGCGGTTGGCGACAGCGTTCGTCTGGAGTACTCCGTGACTCGCCTCGTGCTCGAACCCGATCCCGAGGGCGACACGACCTGGATTCATGTTTTCGAGACCGTCTACTCCTTCGATCCAGATCTCTTCATCAAGCTCTTCCTGCAGACCAACTCGGCGATCGACAAGCTCAACGTGCAGGCGGTCTGGGTGTGGCGTTTCATCCCGCCCTTCGGATCGTTGCAGGTGGCCTATCAGCGCGGAACCTCCGAGCTTGGGGAGATTTCCGACCAGGGGAACACCCTCTTCACCAAGCTGTCGTGGGTGTTTTGACGTCGTACGTTTGAACGTTCGGCTCATCCGGAATTCCATGAGGTGAATAGAGGCTGGAGTTTTCCAGCAGCCGCAGCGGCAGAAATCAGTAGCAGGGACACCATCAGAATCAACGGCGGCGGCGAGAACCGTGAATATTCCATCCACCAATCCGCGGAGAAACCGCAGATCACGCAGATAAACGCAGATCCAGTCACCTTCATGTGTTTGGATGGAGCAGGCGCCAGGTCATGGCGCGAACCTCGTCGAAAACCGACAGCGCCTTCTCGGTCTTGGCTCGATCGATGGATCCAGCCTGAGCGAGAAGCCTCATGTGGCTGTCGATTTCCTTGGCAGACGCATCGGCAATTCTGAAGTGGTGGAAACGATCTCTGCCGGATCGGCCATGGCCTTCAGCGAGGTTTGCTGGAACCGAGCTCGCTGAGCGGATCACCTGATCGGCAATCGACTTCAGCGGAGCTGGCACCCTCAACACGAGCGTGATGGCATCACCGGCTACTTTCCCTGTTGAACGACCCGGAGGTGACCACAACGGCCTCACACACTCTGGCCACTGCACCTG
>CBDTWX010000231.1:0-8527 GCA_965364305.1 uncultured Thermoanaerobaculia bacterium | reverse complement strand
CTCTGTCCAGTGGGCGCAGTACTATCCTCCTGATCTTCCGCCGGACCACCGCTACTATGACTACCGGCTCGACAAGATATCGCTTCAGCCCTTTGTTCAGGGGAGCTGGCATTTCAACGACAACTGGAACCTCCTCGCCGGACTCACCTGGACCTACCACCGCTATGACATGCATGACGACCAGATTGCGGGAGTCGAGTTCGACACCACCTACTCGTACCTCCTCCCCCGCCTCGGTCTCACCTACCGCCCGACCGAAAGATGGAGCCTCTACGGAAACATCTCCCGAGGGGGGCGAGAACCCGCCTTCCGCGACATCTACGATCCCCAGGACTACTGGTCACCGCCGCCGCAGGATCTCGATCCGGAGGAGCTCACCGACTTCGAGCTCGGCGCCCGCTATGGATGGCCCAGCGGAGGGGCGACCCTCAATCTCTATTACCTCGATTTCGACAACGCCATTGTCTGGGCCGGGGGTCTCGATAACAACGGTGACCCGGTAACTGCCAACGGAGCGCTGACCGAGCACAAAGGAGTCGAACTCGACCTCGATTGGACACCGTGGCCGCGTTGGAGCGGACGGCTGGCGATCGCCTGGGCCGATAACACGATCGTCGACTACACGGAGTACGGTTGGGACGGCGCGGTTGTCGACCACGGAGGAAACTCGCTCCCCGTGAGTCCCGAATGGATGGGCACCCTCGAGCTTCGAGGAGGTCGGGGACCGGTCGACGGTTTTCTCCAGCTCAGGTTCGTGGACGACTTCTTTCTCGACAACACGGAGGACCTGCGGAAGTTCCCGGAGATTCGCGACGATCCCGACTACATTCATCGTGTGAACCCGTCCTATGCGGTTCTCGATCTCGGCCTCGAGGCCGATCTCGGCGCCGCCGTCGCGGGCTTGGCGAACGCACGAAGGGTCGCGCTGCAGGTTCGACTCAACAACCTCGGCGACGAGCTCTACACGACCTTCGGGTACTTTGACGGATACCAGCCCGTGTGGATCCCGGCGGCCACCCGCAGCGGTTATCTCGGGCTCGTTTTCGACTGGTAAACCGCGGAGAAGAGGATTTGCGCCACATCGGGGAAACGGTAAAGTACGTTTCATGGTTCGGTACGACGCATGATCAAATCGATCCTGACCTTTCTCCTTCTGATGAAGATCCGGATCCTGAGCCGGATCTTCTTCAAGCTCGAGGAACAGTGGATCGGAGGCAAACCCGACAACTACGCAAAGGGCACCCGTGTCATCGCCCTGCTGAACCACACCAGCCTCTACGAACCCCTGATCGCAGGCTACGCGCCAGCGAATTTGTTATGGAAGTTTGCCCGCCACGGCGTGTTGCCGGTGGCCGAAAAGACGATGAAACGACGTATCGGGGTCTTTTTCTCACTCCTGGTTCGGCACGTGGTCGTGGTGACCCGGCGGCGCGACCACACCTGGAACAATGTGCTCAACAGCATCGACTCGAAAGCCATCGTCATCATTCTCCCTGAGGGACGAATGAAGCGAGCCAACGGGCTCGACGCCGAAGGCCGCGAGATGACCGTGCGCGGCGGAATCGCCGATATCCTGAAAGTCCTACCCGACGGCCGCATTCTTGCCGTCTACTCGGGTGGACTCCACCACATCCAGGTTCCAGGCGAGCTGTTGCCGACTCCGTTCAGGACCATCAGATGTCGGATGGAGATGATCGACATCGCGGACTATAAAAAGGAACTCTCGGAGACCTACCCGGATCTCAGCTTTCGTGCGGCGGTCATCGCCGATCTGACACGCCGCCGGGATGAGTATTGCCCGACCCCCTGACCCGGAACCCTGCCCGAGAGGAGACGACTGGAGACGGGCGGGGCTCTCTCAGGCGAGCCGCACTCCGCATTTTGTCCTCCCGAAGCCGAACAGCCCTTGCCACTTGAACGATTCGGTGTTCCACTGCAGAATGGGACAACGAGGCATCCACAGGCGCAGACGTGTTTCATTTGTTGATCATCTTGCGAAAACGCTTTCTACCGGGAGGCGGCACGAATGAGAGATAGGAACCGTAAACGGCACAGGAGCTAGCGGCCGTTGGCACAGTCCTGGCAGCTTCGATGGACGGCGGGCGGCAGCACCGGAGTGATCCACATGGGGCCCGGGATTCACCTCCTTGGCTCCGCCCGCGATGCGGATCTTCGGTTGCGTCACCCAACCGTGTCTCGTCACCATGCCCGTCTGACGTGCACAGACGACGGCGTCACCATCGAGGATCTCGGTTCGACCAACGGCAGCAACCTCAACGGGTCACCGCTCGAGACCAAGGTGGTCATCACCGATCCAGCACGCCTCAAGGTCGGCCGGGTCAAGATCGACCTCGTGCCGATCGCCCCGCAATCTCACGAAAGCGCTGATACACCCTCGGATCCGAGCTCCGGAGCCTCGATGCTGCTCGGACCGAAGACGGTCGGTTTTCTACGGGACGTCGGCCAGGAGATCACCTTCCAGGCGGGCGAGGTGGTGCTCCGGCGAGGCGAGCACCAGGACTTCTTCTACGTCGTTATCGACGGAGAGGTCGAGCTGGTCTTGATCGAAGGTGAGGCCCGCAAACGCCCCCTCGCGCGGCTCGGTGAAGGCGGGATCTTCGGAGCAGAATCGGCCCTCGGCAAGTCCGGCGCAGCGGTCGATGCGGTGGCGGTCACGGATGTCCGGCTCCTACGCTACCCCGCATCGGCACTGCCTACCGCGCTCCAGGAGTCCGCCTCGCTTCGCCGCAAGATGCTCGGAGGCATCGCCCGCCATCTCCACGACGCGACCTCGGATGCGCTTGACCTCCTGCGGGGCACCGAGGTCATCGCGCGACTCGTGCAGGGTGACAACGATCCGGACGCGCTGATCGCCGTGTCAGCGCGGATGCGGAAGATCGAACGCGAGCTCCTGGAGCACGCAAAGCGGCACGCGCCGGTTTTGATCACCGGGGAGGACGGCACGGGGAAGACGCAGGTTGCCCGCCTCATCCACAGCGGATCGAGCAGAGCGTCGGGACCGCTGATCGCGGTCAATTGTCGAGACCTCAGCCCCGGCGACGCGGCAGAGCTGATTCTCGGTGAGGATCTCGGCGGACGATTGCCGGGCGGTGGTCACGCCAGTGGCGGAATCCACCTCGCCCACAACGGCACACTGATCCTCCGCGGCGCCGATGCGCTCGGCGAGTCCGCTCAGCAATTGCTGGCAGCCTACCTCTCAACCAGCCACAACCGCGGCCCGAACGCCTATCCCGACACCCGGATCATCGTCACGGCGCGTACCGCCAAGACCGCGGCAGACGGGCAGGGCGGCCTGGCTCTGGCTCTCCTCGCCTGCTTCGCCGAGATAGTCGAAATCCCCCCGTTGGTCAAACGACCCAAGGACATCCTTCCTCTCGCCGAAGACTTTCTCAGACGACAAGGACCCGATCCGCCAATCATCACCGAGGACGCTCGTCACGCGCTGTTGTCGCTCCGTTACCAACGACGAAACGTCGCCGAGCTCCGCGAGGTGTTGGAGCTGGCGGTGCGGGTCGCCGACGGGCCCGAGATCCGCGCCGAACACATCTTTGGCGGCGTCGGTGAGGACGCAGCCCCTCCGGGAGTCGACGTCACAGACACTGCGCTCGTCAAAGGCTTGTTGCGACGCACCGGCGTGCCGCTGCTCCGCGCCGCTGCGCTCGCCGGCTTCGCGGCGGTGATCGTGCTGTGTCTGGTGTTCTCCACGACCGTGGCCGGGCGCCTGGCCAACACCGCCATCTGGTCTCTGTGGGAGCCGGTGGTCTTCGCCCTCTTCTTCGTCGCGGGACCCATCTGGTGCACAATCTGCCCTCTTTCGACCGCAGCCAGGCTGGCAAAGAGGGTGGGCTACCGGGACCGTCCCCCGCCGGCGTGGCTCATCCGCCACGGTCCATGGATGGCGATCGTCGGCTTCGCCCTCATCGTGTGGGTCGAGAGGGTCTTCGACTCGTTGGCGAACCCGATCGCCTCGGGGCTGCTTTTAGTGGCTCTCGTCGCGGCCGCAGTGGTTTTCGGGCTGGCCTACCGGCGGGAGGTGTGGTGTCGACACCTCTGCCCGCTGGGCCGGCTGGCAACCACCCTGGCTCCCGCCGCGCCGCTGCAGCTGACCGCCAAACAACGTGTCTGTGCGTCGTCGTGTACGACCCACGCCTGCTACAAGGGCAATCCCGAGATCGCGGGTTGCACAGTCTTCCACCACCCCCTCGAGGGCAAGCAGTCCTATCGCTGCAAGCTCTGTCTGGACTGCCTCCACTCCTGTCCGCACCACTCGGCCAACCTGCAGGTACGGCCACCGTTGATGGCGGTTTGGCAGCTCGACTCGAGCGCCAGGGACCTCGCGATGTTCGCCATCACGGTGACGCTTTATGCACTCGCCTTGGTGGCCGCGCGGACATTTGATGTATTGTCTCAGCCGTTTCATTTTACGGTGCTGACGATTCTGGTGCTCATCGCCGGTGTTTCCCTCCACCACACGGTGATGGCGCTGGCCGCAACCGATCGCCGAGTGGCTATCATGATTCGCCTCGGAATGGCTTTGATGATCCTCGGCTGGGCCGCCCTGATGACCAGCCAACTCGCCAACGTCACCCTGCTCGACCAGGCTCGCGTGACGATCATCCCTCCACCCTGGTTGCCGGCGTGGTCGGCAGTGGATTTCAGCCTGCTGACGGCGTTGCAGGTTCTCACCATTGTGGTGGGACTGACGCTCGCACTCCTCTCCCTCGGTCAGGTGAACTTCAGGGGAACCTCGTTCTGGACTCGTTTTGGCCGCCGCGCAGCGCCGTTGGTCTTCGTCGCCTACGCGGCGGCGGTGATCGCTCTGTTGCTCGCCTGAACGCGAGGACTGTTCAAGGAAACCGCAGTGCGTGCTCCCAATCTCCAGTCGAGATTGCGTTCAAAACGTTTTTTTCCTTGCAAACGAACCTGATTTCACCTACCGTGTTCGTATAGCGAGTGAGCGAGACGCACGTTTTTTACCTGTATGTCCGTCGCAAAGGGACCGTGGAGGCCTCATGAAGAGACTCATTCTCATCGTATCTGTGACCCTGCTCTTTTTACCGACACTTGGATCGGCACAGCAGGCGGGAAACAACATTAACGTTCTGCCCCTGTTTTCGGATCCCAACGATCCGGAGTTCTTCTTGAAGGGTGACGGTTATTTGCAGCGGCAGGTGGAACCGACGATCGCGGCTTCCACCAGAAACCCCGACCACCTGCTGGCCTTCTTCAACGACTATCGAGCGGTTGATATCCCTGACGACACCGGCCTCGGCGAGCTGGAACAGATCGCGATGCTCTTCAACACCAGCCGGCTGATGATGGTCGCATTTTCGTGGCTGCAGCCCCCACAGATTTCTGTGGCACCGATCGCCGCCGCGGAAGCCTGGGTTGGGATGAGCCGCTCGTACGATGGAGGCCTGACCTGGAGTGGTGGTTTCATTCCGGGCGGTCCGTTTGACGACTCCCCCGCCTCGCTGGCCTCGCCGATCTACGGCCTCGAAGCGGCGACCGACCCGGTTGTTGTGCCCGGACCCTGCGGCACGTTCTACGTCGTCTTCGTCGCCTTTACCCGAGGAGACCAGAGCAAGATCGTGGTGGCGCGGTACGAGGATCTGAACAACGACGAGGCCGGCGACCCCATTATCTACCAGGGGATGACGGTGCTCGAGTCCGGAAACAACGCGGAGTACGGGTACTTCCTCGACAAACCGCACATCAATCTCGACATCTGGCGCGGCCCCGGCGCAGCCGACGCGTGCTCCCACCGCGTCTACGTCAGCTACTCCACCTTCAACGGTCTGACCAAGGACGAAAAGATCCAGACCAAGATGAACTTCGCCGTCTCCGAGGACGGTGGGCTGAGCTACTCGACCCAGAAGATCAACAAGACCTTCAACCAAAACCAGGGCTCGGTGATCGCCATCGACCCGAGACCCGGGACTCCCAAGGTCGAAGGCGGCGGCACCGTCTATGTCCTGTGGCGCCACTTCTTCGATCCGGACACGATCGTGATGACGAAAACCCTCGACTACGGCGTCAAGTGGAGCAACCCCGAAGCCATCCTCGGCGCCACGCCAATGGCGGAGTTCGACCAGCCGACCATTTCATCGACCGCCTTTTACGATCCTGAGGCACTCTCCTTCCGATCGAACGGCTTCCCCACGGCAACAGTGACCGCGGACGGTACGATCTTCGCCGCGTGGCAGGAACGGGTCGACATCGACCCGATGAGCCCGGACTTGGGCTTTCCGTCGTCGGACACGGCCACCGACTCGCCGCGGATCGTTCTCACTCAGTCCACCGACGCAGGCGCATCGTGGAGCAGCCGCAGGGCGATCGATTTCGGTGACCGTGTGGAGCCGTTCGACCCCGGCATCACGCCGCTGATCGGGGCACCGGCCCCGTCCCCGCGCCAATCCGGACCGCAGGTCATGCCCGACCTCAGCTTCGGCGGTGGACGGTTGATGCTCGCCTACCTCGAGTCGCGCGGTCTGATCGGCGTCGAGCTCGGCAGCGGCGACGAGATCGTTCAGCCGTTCGATCTGTCGCCGACGGGCTATATCAGCGGCTACCGACGGGTGATGGACATCCGATCGGCCCTGATCGACCCCGTCACAGGCGATTTGCTCTCGACCTCTCAGGTTTCCCGCTACCCGATCCAGATCGGCGCCGACCTCTCCGACGGGCAGGACCTCGCCGACGTTGCGGCCGTCAACTTCCCGTGCGTCCAGGACACTGGAGATCCGCTGGATCCGGTCTGCACCCGCCAGGTGAACCGGGCCAACGCACCCCAGTCGGGCGCCGGCACATCGCCGTTCATGGGTGACTACATCGATCTCGTGCCCACGCTCCAGTTCGTGCCTGACGGACTCGGCGGCTGGCGTTGGGCAACCCAGCCCGGCGATACCCCCTACCGGGGCTTCCACTCGGTGTGGGCCGACAACCGTCACCTCAGCCCACCGACCCACCCGGAAGCCGACCCCGAGTATCTGCGCTATCAGAACTACGGGCCGCCGGGCATCGGAGGTGCGTGTTTCAACCCAGGTTCCCGCAACACCGATGTCCTGACCTCGAAGGTCGATGCCTCGGTCATCGTCAGTGCGCCGACGACCTACAAGCAGCTCGATGCTCGCCGCGGTTTCCCCTTGTCGATCCGCAATCCGACCGACACCGACCGTTTTTATCGGCTGACAATCACCGACGGCGCCGACTTCGCGACCTTTTCGGTGGACCCGGCTTTGGCGGGAGACGTGGACTCCGGCGACATCCAGATCTTCAAGTACTCGGGAACATCACAGGTGGTCTATGTCGAGCCCGATGCACCGGGGGCCATCCGCATCGAGGTGGCCGAGATCACCGGTTTGGGGGGGGCGATCGTTCCCGGCGGTCAGTTCGGCGCAGTGGTCCTCAACGGTGACCCGTCGAATCCGCCCGTGCAGGGTCTGGATCCCAACGAGGATCTCGAACCGACGATCGGTGACGCCTTTGTCATCAACCCGGTCCCGGAAAGCGCGTTCGTGATCAATGAAGGCGACCCGAACGCCTTCGTCATCAATCCCTTCGTCGACAACGCCTTCGTCATCAACCAGGGCACCGACAACGCGTTCGTGATCAACGCCTTTGTCATCAACGCCTTCGTGATCAACGCCTTCGTCATCAACCAGAGCATCTACGACGTGGTCGACACCACCTGGACGGTGACTGCCAACGCCGATGACACCGCCTCGAGCTATTTGTCGAAGATCAACATCGACAACGCCGAGCAGTTCCTCGGCAATTACGCCTTCCAGCTCATCGTCGACAAGAACTCCGGCTACGGCGCCTACCTCGGCGACGACGACGCGTGTGCAGCCTTCGCCGCCGCGTCGGTGCCACAGCAGCAGGTCGTGGCCAACGTCACCCAGAGCCCGGCCGACGTCGACAACGCCTTCGTCATCAACCCGGCCCCCGAGAATGCATTCGTGATCAACCCGTTCCCGGAGAACGCCTTCGTCATCAACTCCACCTTCACGATGGCTCCCGACGAGGGAGCGCCGGCCTCCGCGAAGTACGTCCAGCAGACCAACGACGGCACGCTCAAGGCGCCGCCGGCAAACGACACCGTCAACATCACACTGCGAGCCTACCAGCTGGTGCCGGACGCGGCCCTTCCGACCGATCCCGCCACCGGCAGGCAATTCAAATACAACCCGGACCGGTCCCAGGGGGGCGACGAACCGGCCCTGTCGATCATCCCGATCTCGTGTACGACTCCGGATTGCATCGTCTCCAACGCGCCGGACCTCGTCTCCGAGGAGGTCGACACGACGCCGATCACCGTCCAGGCCGGTCGCACCTTCACCTTCCCCGGCTGGACGCTCCGTAACCAGGGCGTCAATGACGCGGTCGCTGAAGTCCGGGTTCTCCGTCACGGGTTCTTCCTCTCCGCCGATGAGACGGTAGTCCTCGAGAAATTCGGAGACGAGCCGATCGGAACGACTTACAGCCGGATCTCGCGCTGTCGTCA
>CBDTWX010000230.1:0-8538 GCA_965364305.1 uncultured Thermoanaerobaculia bacterium | reverse complement strand
AATCTCCCACAGGTGGCGGGAGTTGGCCGAATGCCTCCCGCCGATCACCAGGATCAGATCGACCTCGGGGTCTGCCGCGAGCGCACGGACGGCGTCCTGGTTCTCTTTGGTGGCGTGGCAGATGGTGTCGGCGCGCACCGCCGCGGGGTTGAGACGCTCGATCTCGCGCACCAGCTCCTCGAAATCGGCGGCATTGAGGGTGGTCTGGAATACGATCATGATCTTCGGGTAGGCGGACCAGTCCACAGATTTCACGTCCGCCATCGAGGAAACGACGTGATAATCCGCCGGATCGAGATCGTTGGTGTAGCCCACCACCTCTCGATGAGCGGGATCACCGATCACCACGATGTGGCAGCCCTCGGCGAGCGCTCGTCGCACCTCGTCGTGGATGTCGACCACGAATTTGCACGTCGTGTCGAGGACCGTGAGACCGAGGTCTCGGGCGCGCTCGTGGTACGAGGGCGGGACGCCGTGGGCGGAAAAGACGACGGTCATCTCGTCGATTTCGGCAAGGTCGTTGGCCGTGCGCATCCCGAGGGACTCCATCTCCCTCACGACCCGTTCGTTGTGGACCACCTCTCCGAGAATGGCCGCTCGCGAGCCGTCGGAGGCGAATCGCCGAAGCTTGAGGTCAGCCACCCTGACACCGGCGCAAAAACCGTACTTGGATGCTCGTTTTACTCGCATCTGAAATTCGGAATTCGGAATTCGGAATTCGGAATTCCCACCCACCCACCGCCTTTTTCACTGAAGCGGAGGCGATGCCAGGCAAAGTCAAAAGGAGGAATGAGGAATGAGGAATGAGGAATTCCCACCCTCCCCCTCGATTTCCCACGTACGTTTTCTATGGAGAGGCGGAAAATAACCCGTTCGCTCTCGCAATTTAGCGGACCGGCACTTCTGACAGCTGAAAATTCAAAATTCAATATTCAGAAATTTTACCTGTTGGTCGCCACCAGGGCCCGAGCCTTTCGGTGAGCGCCTTCCACGCCGCGTCGACATCGGCGATGGCGTCACCGCCCAGCTTTTCGAGCAAGGCGTCACCGAGAACCAGCGCCAGCATGGCCTCGACAATGATCGGTGCGGCACCGATCGCCGTGACATCCGAGCGCTCCCATGCAGTGGCGCCGGGCTCTCCGGAGGCGAGATCCACCGACGGGAGACCACGCCGCAGGGTGGAGATGGGTTTGAAGAAAGCCCGAACCACCACATCTTCACCCTCGGTGACTCCTCCCTCGAGCCCGCCGGCACGGTTGGTCCGGCGCTCGAGCCTTCCGTCGACCAAATCGATGGCGTCGTGCGCCTCCGAGCCGTGGACCGCCGTCACCTCGATCCCGGCGCCGATGGCCGCCGCCTTGACCGACGGGATCGACACCAACGCCTGGACAATCCGTCCGTCAAGCTTGCGATCCCAGTGGACGTACGAGCCGAGGCCAGGGGGCAGACCGCGCACCACCGCTCCGACAATGCCTCCCATGGTCTCGCCCTGTTCGCGAGCTTCGCGCACCGCTGCGACCAGGCGCTCCTCGTCGTCGGGGTACGGGGTCACCAACGGCGAGTCGAACTGCACCGACCCCAGATCCTCCCACGCCGGAGGTCCCGCCAGAACCTCGTGCGGACCGACCCGGAGCACCGCCGATCGCATGGTGATCCCATAGCGGCCCAGGAGCTGAGCGCAGATGGCACCGGCGGCGACCCGGGCCGCAGTCTCTCGGGCCGAGGCGCGCTCCAATACGTTGCGCATGTCCGCCAGCTGATCGGTCGCCGAACCGCCGGAGTAGTCCGCGTGCCCCGGTCGAGGACGGGTCACGGCTCGTTTGGCGGCCTGCTCGGCATCCACCTGCCATGGGTCCATCACTCGCGCCCAGTTTTTCAAGCCGCGGTTGGCAACCTCGAGCCCCAGCGGCGAGCCGATGGTGCGACCGTCGCGGAGGCCCCCGGTTACCTGCACCTGGTCGGACTCGATGCGCTGTCGACCGCCGCGGCCAAAGCCGTGTTGACGGCGGCGTAGCCACCCGTCGATGTGTTGACGGTCAATCTCGAGCCCGGCCGGCAGACCCTCGAGGATCGCGGCCAGCCCCGGTCCGTGGGATTCCCCACCGGTCAGGAGGCGCAGTTTTCTCATGCCTCAGTTATACGCGGACCGCGACGGCAATCCAAGGCGATCCCTGGACGCGGTGAGAAGATCAGCCGCCAGCGATGTTATGATCGCCGCCTCATTATGAAGAGCCATCGCTCCCACGGCTGTTGTGTCTGCGGTCTGCTGCTGGCGGTGCTGGCATCCGCATCCGCAGCGTCCGAAAACATCGCCGAGCTCACCATCCTCCACACATCCGACCTGCACGGCGCGGTGCTGCCGTTCAACGACTATGCCAACCGCCCGTCGTCCCGGGGTTCGTTGGCCCAGGTCGCGACCATGGTCGAGGAGATCCGTGAAACGGCGGGCCATCCGGTGCTGGTGCTCGACTCGGGCGACACCCTCCAGGGCACTCCCTTCGAGCAGTTCGTCCACGTGCGGTGGGGCGAGCCGAGTCCGACCATCACGGCGATGAATCGCGTCGGCTACCGGGCGATGGCGGTCGGCAACCACGAGTTCAACTTCGGGCTCGAGGTGCTGCGGCGTGCCCAGGCACAGGCCTCGTTTCCGTTCTTGTCGGCCAACACTCTCCGCAACGGAACCGATGAGCCCGCGTTTCCTCCGTACGTGATCTTCGAAGAAGGTCCTCTTCGGATCGGTGTCCTCGGTCTGATCACCCCCAATGTCCCGGGCTGGGAGAAGAAGGAGAACCACTCCGGTTTGGTTTTCGAACCGATGGATTCCGCCGCACGACGCTGGGTCCCGGTGCTGCGCGACCAGGAGCGCTGCGACGTCGTCGTGGTGCTCGCCCACACTGGGTTCGAACGGGACCCGGACACCGGCGAGCCCGACGGCACCGAGCACGAGAACTTCGTCTGGCGGCTCACCGAGGTTCCCGGGATCGACCTCCTGCTGACCGGCCACACTCACGAGGACATCGCGCCGCGCCTGGTGCGCGGAGTCGTGGTCTCGCAGCCGTCGGCTCGCGCTCGGCTGCTGACCCGCATCGACCTTCGGCTGGAAGAGGGCAGCGGCGGCTGGGAGATCGTCGACTGGACGGGCCGGAACCTGCCGACCGAGGACGCAACGGCGGACTCCGATGTCGTGGACGCGATGATGTCTTTCCATCAGCGAGTCGTCACGGCGCTCGACGGCCCAACAGGCGAAGTCCTCGAGGAAGTTCGGGTCGATCGCTGCCGGCTCGAGGACTGCGCCGCGGTCGACCTCCTGCACGCGGTCCAGCTCGAGGCCTCGGGCGCCGAGCTGTCGCTGGCCGCGCTCCTCAACGCGCGACCACCGCGGCTCCAAGCCGGACCGGTGAGCTGGCGCTGGGTTCACGCCTTTTACCTCTATCCGAACACCCTGGTGGCCGTCCGGCTGACCGGCGCACAGGTGCGCGACGTGCTCGAGCACGCGGCCCGGTACTACGACGGCATGCGCTGCCAGCCGGAGGGCGGCTGCACCGTGTTGACCGACGCCGACATTCCCCACTACAACGTCGACAACATGTCGGGTCTTCAGTACCGGGTCGACCCGACCCGGCCGGAAGGCTCGCGGATCCGCGACCTTCGTTTTCGGGGTCTGCCACTCGATCCCGATGACACCTTCACCGTGGTCTGCAACTCGTATCGCGCGGCCGGCGGAGGTCTCTTCCCGCACCTCGCCGAGGCGGAGGTCGTGTGGCGATCGTCGGAGGAGATGGCGGATCTCATCGGCGATTATTTGAGTACCCACAGCCCCTGGGTGCCGACGGTCGACGGCAACTGGAGTATCGGACCCGACATCGTCGCCGAGGAGTGAGCGTTCGGTCCCTCATTTTTTGGCCTTCGCCTGTCGGCTTGGCCAAAAAATGAAAAAGGATAGGATGTGACGATGCAGCGGTCGACTGTTGAGAGTGAGCGCGGCGCCTACCACGTGGTGGCTGAGGCCGGCGCGGTCCCCAAACTCAGCGCGCTTCTCGACCGAGAGGGATTCGTCCATCCGCGTTCGGTGGTCAGCGATTCCACGGTTGGTCCTTTGTGGGGGGCTCCGGCCGCGGGCTCTCTCGGCGGGCCGTTGATCGAGCTTGTGGATGGCGAGGAGCACAAGCGGTGGTCGACGGTCGAGGGGCTGCTCGGTCGGTGGCTCGATCGGGGGCTCCACCGCGGCGACACGGTGGCGGCGGTCGGAGGTGGCGTGCTCACCGACACGGTTGGCTTCGCCGCCGCGGTCTATCTGCGCGGCATCCACTGGACAGCGATCCCGACGACCCTGTTGGCGATGGTCGATGCCTCGGTTGGTGGCAAGACCGGGGTGAACCTCGATCAGGGCAAGAACCTGGTCGGCGCCTTCTGGCCCCCGCGATTGGTCGTGATCGACGTCACAACCCTGGCGACGCTGCCCGAGCGTGAGCTGCGAGCGGGCTTCGCCGAGGTGATCAAGACCGCCTGGATCGGCGACCACGGGCTGCTGGGAATGATGTCGCCGGATGGGCGCACGACCTTTGAGACCTTCTCGCCCGCCGAGTGGGAAGAGCTCGTGATGCGCTGTGTGGCCGTCAAGGCGCGGGTCGTCAGCGCCGACGAACGCGAGGCCGGACAGCGCGCGGCCCTCAACCTCGGCCACACCCTGGGCCACGCCCTCGAGGCGGCCACCGGCTACCGTCGTTTTCTGCACGGCGAAGCGGTCGCCTGGGGCCTGCTCGCGGCGGCACGGCTCGGGCGACGCCACGGCGTGCTCTCGAGAGATGCCGAAGAGGTCATCGGAGCGGCCGTCGCCATCCTCGGTCAGCTGCCCTCTGTGGCAGACATCGATGAAGAATCTCTTCGTCGCCATATCGGCCGCGACAAGAAGCGGAGCGCCGACGGAATCGGCTGGGTTCTGCCCACCGACGACGGCGTGGCGCTGGACCAGAGAGTCGCTACCGAGGAGGCCATCGAGGTCTTCCGAGAGCTCAAAAAGACCTCGATGGTGAGAGACTGAGATCCATTTGGAGGGGGCGTCGAGCAACTCCTCCGCAGCCCGAAAAATTTCTCTGCAAAACTCGCCCAAGACGGTGGCGGTCGATGGTATAGTCGCGGGCATCAGATGGGAGAAATAGGGAGGTCATGATGATGAAGAAGTTCATTTGTTTGACAATCTGTACACTTCTTTGGGCAGGGTTCGTCCACGCCCAGGGGGTGACGACCGGATCCGTGGCCGGAACGGCGATGGATCCAAACGGGGAACCGATGCCCGGGGTCACCGTGGTTGCGACGTTGCCGGCAACCGGCAACCGCTACGCGACGGTGACCGACGCCGAGGGCCGTTTCCGGATGGTCAACGTCAAAGTCGGTGGCCCGTACACAGTGGCGGCGAGCCTCTCCGGCTTCCGGACTTCGACCCTGACCGACGTCCAGGTCCGCCTCGGTGAAACCACCAACCTCGATATTCAGATGCAGCTCGAGGCCGCCACCGGCGAGATCGAGGTCGTCGGCGAATCGAGCCCGCTGATCGCTCCCACCAAGATGGGTGTCGCCAGCTCGGTCTCACAGGGCTCGCTCGAGGCCCTGCCGACCATCGACCGCAGCGTCTACGACATGGCGCGCACCAACCCGGTGTTCTCGGTGTACAGCGAAAGGGATTCGGAGCCCAACGTGCTCTCGGTGTCGGGCCGCAACCCGCGCTACAACAACATCTCGATCGACGGCGCGGTCAACAACGACGTCTTCGGCCTCGCCGACAGCGGCACCCCCGGCGGCCAGACCGGCACCCAGCCGATCCAGCTCGACGCGGTGCAGGAGGTGCAGCTCGTGACCTCGAGCTTTGACGTCCGCCAGGGCGGTTTCACCGGCGGCAGCGTCAACGTCATCACCAAGTCGGGCACCAATGAGTTCCACGGCGGCGTCTTCGGCTACACCGCGAGCGACAGCTGGGTCGGCGGCGGACCCGACTACTTCCCCGAATTCGGAACCTACGAGGACACCGAGTACGGGCTCAGCCTCGGCGGACGGCTCATCAGGGACAAGCTCTTCTTCTTTGCCAACTACGGTCACAACACCTACGACGCCCCGACCGGCTGGTCGCTCGACGGCGTGACCGGAGAGTGCTGGATGAACTGTGACTATGTCGACGAGGCCGCGGATCTGCGTCAGTACATGATCGACACCTACAATTACGATCCGGGCAGTCTCGGTGAGCAGACCCGCGAACGACCGAGCGACAAGTTCTTCGTGCGTTTCGACTGGAATCTCAGCCAGAACCACAACTTCCTCCTGCGCTACAACTACGTCGACGCTCAAAATCTCATCAACCGCCCCGGCAGCTGGACCTACGAGTGGGACAGCGAGGCTTATGACTTCGACAATAAGACCAACTCGCTGGTCGGGCAGTGGAACGCGGTCTTCGGCTCGAGCTCCTTCAACGAGCTGCGGGTCACGTATCAGACCATCCGCGACCGCCGCGCTCCGCCAGGAGAACCCTTCCCCTGGATCGAGATCGAACGGCCCTTCGGCTCCGGTGAGTGGGAGATGGGCAGCGAGCCGTTCTCGACCTTCAACGCCCTCGACACCGACATCATCGAGATCACCAACGACTTCACCTTCTTCGCCGGCAACCACGAGATCGTCGTCGGCACCCACAACGAGATCTACTCCTTCAAAAACCTCTTCATCCAGAACGGCTTCGGAAGCTACGAGTTCAGCGGCATCGACGATTTCTACGACGGCATCGCATGGCGATACCGCTACACCTATCCCAACGATCCCGACGAGCCCGCCGACACCTTCGACACCTGGCAGGTCAGCCTCTACGCCGGCGACACCTGGCGCGCGAGGTCGAACTTCACCCTGATCTACGGCCTCCGTGTCGACGTGCCGCTCTTCCCCGACACGCCGGACTACAACCGGCAGGTCGACGCCATCTACGGCGTGCGCACCGACTCCATTCCGGATGGCAACACTCTGTGGTCGCCACGCATCGGCTTCAACTGGGACATCTCGGGTGACAGCAGCAAGCAGCTGCGAGGCGGCGCCGGCCTCTTCACGGGGCGCACCCCGTACGTGTGGGTCTCCAACAACTACGGCCGCACCGGCACCCGCCAGACCTTTATCGAGGCGCGCGGCGAGATCCCCTTCAACCCCGACCCCTTCGACCAGCCGATCGACATCGGCGGCGGTTCGTCCGAGGAAATCAACGCCGTCGATCCCGACTTCAACTCCCCGCAGCCCTGGCGCGCCAACATCGCCTACGACCACCGGCTGCCGTGGCTGAACATGGTCGCCACCGCCGAGGTGATGTACTCCAAGAGCACCAACGAGATCGACTACGCCAACCTCAACATCGAGCAGACCGGCGAGTTCCTGCCCTTCGACGGCCGTCCGATCTACGAGACGGTGAGCCGCGACTTCTCGGGCGTCTACTACCTGCGCAACACCGATGAGGGCGACGCCCTCAACGCGACCCTCAAGGTCGAGCTGCCCTATGGCTCACAGCCGATCTGGGGCATCGCCGCCTACACCTACGGCGAGGCGAACGTGGTCAACGACGCCACCTCGAGCCGGGCGGTCTCCAACTGGCAGTTCAACGAGGCGGCTGATCCGAACAACGCCGGCCTCTCGACCTCCGACTTCGAGGTCGAGCACCGGGTGATGATCAACCTCAACTACGAGTTCAACCGCAACTCGAGGTGGTCGACGACGGTGTCGGCCTTCTTCAACCACCAGAGCGGCCGGCCCTACATGAGCATCTTCGATGCCGACTTTCCATCGACCAATGAGGACGGCTACTTCTCGAACGACCCGATGTATGTGCCCTCGGGGCCCGACGACGTGGTCATCACCAACGGCACCTGGGAGCAGCTCGAGACCTACCTCGAAAGGACCGGGCTCAGCGGATACATGGGCCAGATCTCACCGCGCAACCCCTACAAGGCGCCCTGGATCACCCAGACCGATCTCGCGATCCGCCAGAACATCCCGATCCCCGGCAACTCATCGCTCCAGGTCTCGCTCGACATCTTCAACTTCTGGAACCTGATCGACGACGAGTCCGGCCACGTGCAGTACGTTCAGTTCGGCACTCTCCAGCCGGTCGAATACCAGGGCGTCACCGAGGACGGCACGCCCATCTACTCGCTCGATCGCATCGTCACCGATCCCGAGAACAACCCGCTCTACGAAACCGATAACATCCGCTCGCGCTGGCGCATGCGTCTCGGGCTGCGCTGGTCTTTCTAGCCGAAGACGAGTTTTCGTCGACTCCCGGCCCGGGCTCGCGCCCGGGCCGTTTTTTCCCACCCGCCCACCCGATCCTGGATACTCGATGCTCGAACCACCCACCCGCCCGGATACAGGATCCAGGATGCAGGGACAGCGTCAGCGAACAGCGGCAGGGGCAGTTGACAGGAGCAGCGTCAGCGTTCAGCGACCGGGACAGGCTAGCCTTTTCTTGACACGAATCACTCTCCCTCCGTAGAAATTCGTGGCGGGGAAATCGAAGAT
>CBDTWX010000229.1:0-8620 GCA_965364305.1 uncultured Thermoanaerobaculia bacterium | reverse complement strand
GCCGCAGTTCGACGGGTCGTTCGCGAGGACCTCGTAGCCTCACAGATGGGAATACCGATCTCGGCGCCGACCGAAAGCGAGGTGGAGATCGAGGTCGACGACGACGATAACCCGCCCCTCGAGTTGGAGGCGGTCAGGGCCCGATTTTCGTCTCAACCGTGGATCTATTTCGAGAGCTCTGACGGCGAACCGATCCGTGCCCGCTACGGCGCGCCCGGGCTTCGTGCACCTTCATACGATCTCGAGGCGTTGAAAGAATCACTCGGTTCGGAGGGTCTTGCTCGGGAGGTGAAAGTTGCTCGGTTCGGCGAAAGCCGTAGGCTGGTCGTGGCTCCACCCGAAGCGTCCATCGCCGATGCCGTCGGCGGCGGTGCGAACATCGATGTGCGGGAGTTTCAGATTCGGCGGGCGATCGAGCAGGGACCCCTGGGTCTGAATGCCGTTCGGCTCGATCCGTCGGTGCTGGCGGGCAGCAGTCGCCTCGACGATTTACGCATCGTTGACGGCAGTTCAGTCCAGGTGCCCTATATCCTTGAGAAGCTTGGAGAACCCACGATCGTCGATCTCCCCGGTCTGCTCCCGGCTCCGGAGATGGCCGACGAACGCCAATCGGCCTACCGTCTGACCCTGCCCCACGCGAGCCTACCCGCCGCGCGATTGACCGTCGCGACGACGGCCCGGGTCTTCGAACGGCGAGTCCTCCTGATCCGTGAGGAGAGTCGAAGTCGTCGCGACCCTCCAATCAAGGTGGCGCTCGACGAGGAGGTCTGGAGAAACCGTGATTCCGAGCGAAAGGCGCCTCTCCTGACGCTGCAGCTTCCGGCTCTTGCCGGCGCCGAGATGCTGCTGATCGTCGACGAGGGCGACAACAGTCCGTTGCAGCTCGCGAGCCCGAAGCTCTACCTCCCGACCTATCGACTGCGGTTTGTGCGTCGAAATGAAAAACCGTTGTGGCTGCTGTACGGCCAGTACGGCCTCGCCGCCCCTCGTTACGACCTGGCGCTGTTGGCGCCGCGAGTGCTCGGTGCACGGGTGCCCGAGGTTGCACTCTCGAATGTCGAGGAGGAGCTGCCGGTCAGGGCCGGGGATCGCATCGGCACAATCGTGTTCTGGTCCGCGCTCATCCTGGCGCTGGTCGTGCTCTTCGGGCTGGTCGCGCGGCTGCTTCGCCGCGGTCCAGACGGTTAGCGGTCGATGGCCGGTCGAGGAGGTCTCGCTGCCCCTGATGGCTGTCGCTGTTCCTGCCGCCGGTTCCCGACGCTGAAAGCAAAAACATCTTCAATCCGCTGAGATCGTCCGTGCCGATCAGGTCCACGCCGGCTGCGAGAAGCTCGCTCCAGAGAGCCGATCGTGCGGGCGAAGCCCGATCGGGTGTGGCCCAGAATCGGACTCGGCGCTCTTTTGCGTGCGTTTCCTCGACGATCCCCAAAAGCTCGGCGCGTTCGGAGTCGGGCATCGGGCCCTGACCGCGCCACGTGAAGTTGCGCTCCCAGTTGTCGCTTATGAGAGGCATCAGATGGCTGGTGCGATTCGACCCCAGATCGGACAGCCGGCCATCCACCCCAGCGTAGCGCTTGGAATCTGCCGAGATCCTCTCCCAGGCGCGATTTCCGCTGATGATCACCGTGACCGCCCGTTTTTCGACGACTCCGTGCTCGACAACGGTCAGCATTTCCTCGTATCCGGCCAGAACTCTGTCGAGGGCGATGTAGGTCTCTTCGGCCGCCGATTTGAAATCGACGAGGAGTGTGAAGTCCGGGCCACGCGGGAAAACGCGACCGCCGTTTTCCCGGACTCGCTCGAGCAACGGGTCGAGGTACAGGGCCTCGAGTGTTCGTTCGGTCTTCAACTGCGATCGCTCATGGGCCACGAGGAGCCTTTCGTCGACCAAAAAGACGTCGGCTTCGACGCTGCAGAATCCATGATCCAACGCATCTAGAAGAGGTCTCTCGTGAAGGTAATCGTTGTGTGCGTGGGCGCGAATCAGCAATCTCGAGGTTGCCTTTTGCGGCTTCTCCGTCGTTGTTGGTGGGTCCTCGCCGGTCATCCCCGGCATCGGTGAGATGAGCAACAGCAGGAGCGACGGCAAAAGAAACCGATCCGTTCCGGTTCTTGGGCGCCGAGATTCAGAAGTGGCGACGACGGGTCCTTCGATCAACCGAAGCGCTCCAAGATCCAATCGCTGATCAACTGGAGTGTTTCCGGATCGAAGGTCTCTTCGATTGCGGCGTACTCCGCGAGCGTGCCGGTGGTGGCGTGCTGGAAGAGATGATTCAGGCCCGGCAAAGCCTTGACGGTGATGTCCTTGTTACCTCCCCGGACGAGCGCCTTTTCGATCTCGGGCAGGTTCTGGTCAGCATCGACCTGGGTGTCGAGGCTGCCGTTGAGGGCGAGCACTGGGACACTGACCTGTTCAAGGGCCGGTCTCGGGTCGTACGTCACGAAGAATCGAAACCATGGGTTGAGAGTCTGCGCGGCCGCCTGCTCGATGACCTGCTCCCGTTGCTCGTCAGGCGCACCACCGGCCATCTCGACCTGCAGGGCCACAATCTCCCGAAATGGGGCCTCGATCTCATCGGTGCTCTTGTCCGAAGCCAGGAGGGCGAGGAGCCTTTGTTGAAGCTCGAGCTGTTCGTCGATCCTCTCCTGCGAGACTCCGTCCGCCTTGGCCATCCGTTCGAGCTGGCGCGGCAAAACCTCGCTCCCCGGAACACCGGTCCCCGCGAGGATCACTACGAACGCGATGGTCGGCGACTGAGAGGCGGCCAGCGGACCGATCAGGCCACCTTCACTGTGACCGATGACACCGATTTTTTTCGGGTCGATGCGCTGCTGCGTCGCGAGGAACCGGACTCCGGCGAGCACGTCGCCGGCGAAATCAGCTGTCGTCGATTCGCTGACGTCTCCGGTAGATCCGCCGACACCGCGATCATCAACCCGAAGAACCGCGATGCCCGCCCGAGTCAGGTGATCTGCGATGACCAGAAAGGGTCTGTGACCGAGCAGCGACTCGTCGCGATCCTGGGCGCCGCTGCCGGTGATCAACAGTGCGGCCGGGTGCTTCCCTTCCCCCTTAGGTATTGTCAGCGTGCCCGCCAGGCTGATGTCACCGTTTGTGTAGGTCACTTCCCGCTCGTCGTACGGATAAGGACGGGTCGGATCTTGTGGTCGTTTTGGCGCCTCGACCTCGTCGCGACCGAGGGTGAACGGGAAGCTGCCGCCGCCCTGGACAAAATCACCGCTGATCTCGCCGTTTTCCAGCTTTCCGGTGAACGTCGGGTCGCCCGGAACACCCTTGATCACGAACGTGACGCTGTCACCTTCGATCAGGAAATTGTCAAGCGGCAGACCGGCGGCTCCCTGGACGGGGATGTCAATGGTTCCCGCCAGACCGACCCCTTGTTGCTCGAGATCTACCTTGATGAGAAGCTCCCCGGTCGGGAGCGAGATCGAACCCTCCCAGTGGCCCACGAACGGCTCGAAGCTCTGTGCTGGAGCCGACTCCGCCAGACATAGCGAGAGCAGGAGGCAAATGCCGAGAAAAGCTCTGGGTCGCCTCGGTGATGCGAGCCCGACGCGGATAGAATGAAACTCCGGTCGTGACCCATCATTCGGAAGAAGACTGATCATGAGAGCTCCTTTCGAGTGTGAACTGTCGAAAAGTCCGGCGGTACCAATTCTCCGACCACCCCTACGATACTCCTGCGATCGCGGTCTATTCCATGGTCACGATTCGCGGACGACCGTGGCCCTTTCCGGGATCGGAGTATGCTCTGTCATCCCCTGCAGTGGAGGATTGGCATGGAGGCGGTGCGTTTTGAAATCACCCACGAGTTGATACGGACGCACGGCAGCCCGCTTTCGGAGCTGGCGACCCACAAGCACCGCCTCGCCGAGTATCGGCGGGCGTTGGGTTCAGCCGCAGATCACCGTCGCAGCGGTGCCATCAAGGTGGTTCTCACGCCGTAGCCCGGTCGGTCAACGCGTGAATCTCGTCAGACTTTTGCGGAAGGAGACGAACCCGGGGGGTGTATATCGCAGGAGATAGGGGAGAGAGAGGTGATGTGCTCGGACGGGAGGTTCATCAGAGTGTCACTGTTTCTTCAGCCGCCGAGATCCAAAGATCGGCATCAGCCAGCTCGGTCGAGCGCCCGCACAAACCGAATCAGCTTGTCCTCGTCGAGCCGGCCGCCGCTCCGCAGACCTGAGCACACATCGACGCCGAATGGGCTCACCTCCCGAACCGCTGTCGCGACGTTTTCGGGCGTCAGCCCGCCGGCAAGAATGACTGGCACGTCAACGTCTTCGCGGATTTGCCGGCTGAGAGACCAATCGTGCACCCGACCGGTTCCGCCGAGCTCTTTGATCGCCTTGTCCGGGTTCCCCGAATCCAACAGCAGTGCGTCGGCGGTGGATGCGGCATGGCTGGCCTCTTCGATGGCCGATTCGTCGATGACGTGGATGACCTGCACCAGTTGAACCCCTGGCAGCGCATCCCGAAGCTGTTTCATGACTCGCGGCGCGGGCCGATCGCACAGCTGAATCGTATTGACCCCGCACCGGTGCTGCTGAGCGATGATCGCGTCGGCGTGACGGCTGCTGGTGAGCAGAAAGGTCGCGACTTCAGAAGGAACGGAGGCGGCAATCTCGCCGATCAATGCCTCCGGGATCACCCCGGGGCCGCTCGGCATCTCAGATACGAGGCCGATCGCCCATGCGCCGTGGCTGACGGCCACCATCGCCTCTGCCACGCTTGCGATGCAACAGACCTTGAAGCGAGGCGGTGTGTGGGTCTCCCGGCCCTCGCTCGAGCAGGAATCAGCCTTCAATTCCGGGTCCTTCGACGATGTCGGTGACCTGGGAGGCCACGAGCCGCCACGACGCTTCGCGATGGGCATAGACGTCGAGGAATCGGAGCCGGTGCTCGAATTCGATGTCCCCATAGGTTCCGCGGATCCAGGCGATCCCCGATACCAGGACGGTGCTTTCCCAGCCCGTGGTCTCGACCTCGGAGACCTCGAAGATCTCGAGCTTGACGCCGCCGGGACCGTAAGCGCTGATCATCAGATCGCGGCCGTGGGCCCGTCCGCCGGCGTCGACCCCACGATAGTCATCGGCGACGTGTTCGAGCAGCTTTTCGGCGTCGTTCGACAACATCGCCTGTTGAATTTTCGAAAAGACCGTGAGGACCTCGGTTTGCGGATCCACTCTTCACCGCCCTTCAACAGCTTCGGGTCGTTCGTCGAAAACCCGAGTATCTCTGCCTCGCGGATATTACGCTAGAAACACCGAGTGCTTGGGAAACGTCGATGGTTCTGGCTTCGTCCGAGGGCAAATTCTCTCCGGTTTCTCGAGTCTCGAGGGGTCTCCGCCGGTCCTTAACCAGGAGATACGGGGGTCTCCAAGCAAAATCAACGTGAAATGTAAGATGACGATTATTGATACAATTTCTCAAAAAGTAGTTATGAAATGAGTCCCGTGTGGACGGGGCAAAGGGAGATGCGAAATGAATCCGAAGTCGCGCTTCACGTTGGTGTTTGTGGTGGCACTTTGCGTGGCCGTCCCGGCGGCGGCGCAGTTCTGTTGCTCGTTGGATCGATCGATGTCGAGGGCTACAGCACAGCCGGGCTGATTCCCCTCGGCCTCTCCTTGGGAGCGGCCGTCGAAGGTGTCCTCGTCTGCAGCCTCGCCGGCGCTCTCGGGAGCCTCACGCCCCTGATTCGCGCCCTCCGATTGCACCCAGCCCAGGCCCTGAGAGCGCTCTGACTGGTGCTTGGTGACTTCGGTGGAGAGTTCTGCGACACTTGAGCCGATGAATCAACATCCCATCGAAGACCGACCTCCCGGTGGTTTGTGGCGCCGGGCGTTGTGGATGGCCGATCGGACCCCCGAGGCGCGGAACCGCTACGTGGATTTTCTGCGCGCGCTGTCGATTCTCGCCGTGGTGGCGGGCCACTGGCTGATTTCGGCCCCGTACTTCGAAAACGGTGCGCCGGCTTACAGCCACCTGCTCGATCTGGCCCCGTGGTCCAGGTGGTTGACCTGGCTCTTCCAGGTCATGCCGGTCTTCTTTTTCGTCGGCGGTTTTTCGAACGGCATTTCCTGGGAGTCCGCGCAGAGGAAAAACCTCAGCTATCGCGATTGGTTCGACGCTCGGACGCGTCGCCTCATCGGCCCGGTGCTGCCGCTGCTCCTGGTCTGGGGTGCGATGGTTGCCGTGGCCCATTCCAACGGCGTGAGCGCCGGGATGATCGAGGTCGGATCTCAGGTCGCGCTGGTGCCGGTGTGGTTCCTTGCAGTCTACATCATGGTCGTGGCTTTGGTGCCGCTCAGTGACGCGGCGTGGAAGCGGTGGGGATTGAGCTCGGTTCTGGTTCCGGTTGGCGCCGCGGCGACAGTCGATGCGGCATTCTTCATCGGCGATCTGACCGCTCTCGGTTGGCTCAACTACCCGTTCGTCTGGCTCGCCGTCCACCAGCTCGGCTATGCCTGGTACGACAGCAGGCTCGCCGGAGTTCGGGCAGGTCTCTGCTGGTTCATCCTGGGACTCCTCGGTCTCGTCGTGCTGACCCATCTCGGGCCCTATCCGATCAGTCTGGTGGGTGTTCCGAGCGATGAAATCAGCAACACCTTGCCGCCCAAGCTTCCGCTGCTGGCGCTCGCCGCGGCTCAGATCGGGTTGGTGCTGATGCTCGAAGCCGCGGCCCGACGGTGGCTGGCCCACCGCATCCCGTGGGCCGCCACAATATTGATCAACGGGATGATCATGACCATATTTCTGTGGCACTCGACGGTGATGATGTTGCTCGTCGGGCTTTCTTTCTGGGTGGCGCCGGGGCTCCTTGCACAGACTCCCGACACCGCGGGCTGGTGGTTGACCCGTCCGCTTTGGCTGATCGTCTATACCCTTGCGAGCCTGCCGTTCCTCCTCGTCTTCTCGCGTTTCGAACGGCCTTCAACTCGCGTATCGCCTCGGCCCGCGGCCGTATGGTCGCAGCTCCTCGGCTGTGCCGTTGCTTGCGTCGGGCTGGCGACGCTGGCGCTCGACGGCGTCGGGGGCGACGGGTGGCTCGGGCTTCGCTGGGTGCCCCTCCTGCTCCCCCTGATCGGCGCCGGGGCGGCTGGTTTCGGTCCGCTCGGTTCGCTCGGCCGAATCCTCACCCTTGGCCGTTCCTAAGTAATTTCATCGGATTTGTCGCGGAAGACAGTCCGCGGCGTGCTCCAACGCGGTGGAGTTGTCGGCGGATCGTCCGCCGGCGCCACAATCCACAAGAATGTCGGTGCCAGGCACCCCCGAAACCGGTTCGGAAAGCGAAATTGCATCATTTTCGGGGGTGCCTGGCACCGACACGGCCCTTGTCACGGAGCGCCCCAGCGACTCTGGATCTGACGCTGGCGCTGATAGCCTGATGCTGCCACTGATCACTGCCACTGATCACTGGCGCTGATGGCTGACCCTGGATCCTGTCGCTGACCGCTATCGCTGTCACCTGTCGCTGACGACTGCCGCTGTCAGCTGTCGCCGAGCCCGTCTCCAACCGCTGAACCTGCCGCTGTCGCTGGCACAAGTTTCTCTCGCGGTTTCTCCCCAGCAACCTCGGGTGGGTTGCTGATTTCAGGTGCCACGACCTCAGTTTCCTCAACCGTCGTTTTCTTGACCGTTGGCCGGCAGAATTCCGGCTCGCCGAGGCCCCTGAACGCCGAGATCTCGGCGCCCCAGAAACCGAGCTTGAAAAACGCTCGAATCAGCACCACTGTCTGTTGCGCCACCAGCAACATCAGGATCGCGCCCGCCGAGGCTCAGCCGGTAGCCTTTGTCGCGCAGGTTGCGGGCCACCGCCAAGCCGATTCCTCGGTTCGCGCCCGAAACCATGATGACGCGGTCTGCGACAGGCAGCATGCCGGTTGGCCCTCCCCTGGTCCACAGGACCTAACGCGCCGCCCGGGCGCTCAGAACCGCCTCGGCCAGTTCGGCGAAGCCGGCTCCGGACCGGCCATGGGTCACGAAAGCGGGCCACGCCGTCAACCGGTCGGCGAAATCCCAAACGTTGGCGACGCCGACGGCGTACGGGAAATAGCTGAACATCGGTGCGTCGTTGGGGGAATCGCCGACGAAAACGAAGGTCGCGCGTTGCGAATCGAGATCGATGCCGAAGCTTTCGGCGAACAGCAGCCTGGTCATGCTCTGCAGAGGGTTAAAGTTTCCATTGGCCCACTCAGTGGCGTTGAACCTGAACTGGTGGAGATCGCCTTTGACCGACTTGTGGGATCGTTTGGATTTCCCGATGCAAAGCTGTCGATTGTGCGAACAACGCTGGAAGCCTGTTGCATCGAGTGCGAGGACAGGTTTTCGGTTCAATCTTTCAAATTCCAGTGCCCATCGTGCCGCTCTCGGTCCCCTCGAAGCTGAAGTCGGCGCCGCTCGCAACGTCGCCGTCGAAGATCGTGCCACCCTTCTTCTGCGTGACCGTGATGCGGCCCGCGGGGCCGTCGTTGCGAAGCGTGAGCTTCGTCACCTTGCCGTCGCACTTGCTGCACTCGCCGTCCGGGCAGTCCGGACCAGGCGTCGTGACCGTCGCGCAGTCGTACTTGACCCGAACGTTCTTGGTCATCAAGCCGT
>CBDTWX010000228.1:0-8687 GCA_965364305.1 uncultured Thermoanaerobaculia bacterium | reverse complement strand
CCACCCAGATCCCGTTCGACTCGGCCGTAGGCCTCGCTCAGGGCAGGCTCTTCGTCGGGAGGAACCCTCCTCAGGATGAAACCTCGAGACGGCATACCGCTCGTCTGAGGCACGCGCATCTTCGCCACGACAAGTGCAACAAATGTCATCCTGAGTGAGTCCGACGAACGAAGGATCTGGGCGGGTGGGAGACCGGTGTTCCCTTGACACCATCTACCTCAACGGCTTTCTCGAGCGCTCCATGAACGACCAGAAGGTAAGCATGCCGTCATGAAGCCACGGACCTGTTCCTGCCCCTGCCTTTGAGGCTGCCGCTGATCCTGACCCTGATCGCTGGCGCTGTCACCTGCCGCTGTCTTCTGCCGCTGGACTCTGTCCCTGGCGACTGCCGCTGCACTCCACCCCGGACAGTGATCGTTGCCTAGGGTGGTTGGGCGGCATTCCGAATTCCGAATTCCGAACTCCGAATTCAGTCGTTGTGCGCTACCATCGCCGCAATGATGAAGACACCCGCGTACCGTATCGTGGTCTGCTGCGGAACCCTGGTACTTTCGCTGGCCTTCTCGTGTCAGGGGGGAGGCCCGCCGGATGTGCGGGCCGAGCGGGTGGTGATGGTGTCCTACGACAGCCTTGGCGCCGATCTGGCGTGGAGCTGGATCTCGGACGGAACCGCCGCGCTGCCCGATGGGTTGGCCGGCATGGCACGGAACGGATTCTCCGCCGAGCGTCTGCGCATGATCGACCCGACCCTGACCGCCGTCAATCATTTCGCCCTGGTCACCGGTACTAACGCCGCCAACACCGGCGTCGTCAGCAACACCTTTCGGCGGCCCGGGACACCGATCACGGAATGGGTCTCAGGTTTTGGCGCCTCGAGTGAAGCGACGACACTCTGGGAGGCCGCTCGCGACCACGGTCTCAAGGTCGCGACGCTGGTATGGCCTGGAGTCGACGCTCGCGCCATCGACCGGATGGGGGATGTCGGCGCGGTGTGGCCCGGGCCGCCCCTGTCGGAATCCGAGATCGTCGAGCTGACGGCAGAGACAGCTGAAACCACCGGCGAGCTGCCGTCCAACGATGGTGTCGCGCCGCTGCTGTGGCGGCTCGAGATCGATCTTGGAGAATCCACTCCCGGTATCCAGAAGATGTTGATCGCGCTGGTCGATGCCGATCCCAACGGAAGACCGCGGTACGACGCCGTCGCCGTACGTTTGGCGGACGAGGTCGACTGGGCCTATGCCGGCGAGATGGAGTGGCTCGATGGCGCCTTCGAATGCCGGGCGACGGACGATCTCCGGCCGCGCCGCTACGTCTCGTGGTCGAAGGTCCTCCACATCGATCGGTTGACCGGTGCCCTGCGGTTCTACCGTGGCGGCGTCAACCGTCTCCATGCCTACCCCGACGACTTCGAGGACCGCCTCACCGAGGCCATCGGACCGTGGCCGGGCGAGCCCGATTGGGCGGTCCGGGACTGGTGGCTCGACCTTGCTCAAGGTGTCGATCTCGATACCTTTGTCGAGCAGGCGGAACGACTCGACCGCTATCTCGACCGGATGGCCGAGTGGGTGCTGGCCGAGGAGGATCCGGACCTCGTCCTCGCCTACCACCCGACTGTCGACGAGTATCTCCACGCCAGCCTGATCACCGACCCCCTGCAGTGGGCTTATAGCCCGGGACGGGCTCTCGCCGCCCGCGAAGGGCTCAAACGCATCGGCCGCTCGGTCGATCGATCGGTCGCGTCGATGTGGAATGCCATCGAGCCCGATCGGGATGCGCTGGTGGTGGTGTCGGATCACGGGCAGATGCCGATCTTCGAGATCGTACGGCCGAATCGGGCACTCGCCGATGCCGGTCTCGTGCGGACGGTCGACGATGGCACGCGCGCTCGAGTGGCACCGGACACACCGATGATCGCCGTCACCTCCGGCGCCGCCATCCACCTGTACCTCAACCTTTCCGGCCGCGAGCCCGGAGGCGTTGTGACCGCGCCCGAGGCGCCGGGGCTGCTGCGTCGCGCGGCCCGGGTGCTGGCCGATCTCGAAATTGAGGGTCGCCCTGTGGTCGAGAAGATCTTCACCCGCGACGAGGCCGCGACGATCGCGCTCGACAGCCCTTCGAGCGGTGATCTGGTGGTCTTCCTCAGCCCCGGTTTCGCGGCGTCGGGCGGCCTCGACTCTCCGGTGCACGAGCCGAGCCGTTACTACGGCCAACACGGGTTCCTCTCCTCGCACGACGAGATGAGCGGGGTGCTCTTCGCGCGTGGTGCCGGCATCAAGAAAAAGCGTTTCGGGGAGGTCGAGGCCACAGCGGTGGCGCCGATGGTTGCTCGCTGGCTGGGCTTCGAGCTGGCTCGATCATCAGCATTCACAAACAACTGATCGATAACGACTGACGGCATGCCCTGCGGTACTCGGTGAATCTGTGAGATACCCTGACCTTGCGAGGTTGGCTTTTCAGAGGAGAGATCGATGAAGCGATGGAATACATGGATTGTAGTGTTGGTGGCTGTAATTGCCGGCGCTATCGGCGTCCATGCCGACGAGCCGGAGCTCGATCCTTTGCTCGAGTTGTTGGTCGAGCAGGGCGTTATCACGATGGAGCAGGCGCTTGCCGTGCAGGCCGAGTACAACCGGAGGCGGGCGGCTAACGCGGCGCCGTGCGTGCCGCCGCAGCCTGCCACCTCCACCCCGCCTTTGGTCCCGGCCGAAGAGAGGGTCGTCGCAAAGAAAGACGAAAAATGGTACGACCGGATCGATTTCAAGGGCGACCTCCGTTTGCGGGGCGAGTTCTTCTGGGTCGAGGGCATCGCGTCGAACGACCGGCGGGCACGTTTTCGAGCGCGCATCCGGCCCGGGATCTACACCGATATCACCGATTGGATGGAGGTCGGTCTCCAGGTCCGCAGCGGCGATCCCAATGACCCGGTGTCGGACAACAGCAGTTTTGACGGTGGGTTTTCGCTGATTCCGCTCTCCTTCTCCGAAGCCTTTGCGAATTTCGACCTCGGCAGATCGCTCGACCTCACGATCGGAAAATTCGACCCTAAAAAGAAGTGGGTCGTGACCGACATGCAGTGGGATGACGACGTGACGGTCGAGGGTGCGATGGAGGAGCTCGCCTTCGGGCCGCTCAAGGTCGATTTCTACCAGTATGTGTTGGAGGAGGACAAGAAGACCAGAGATTCCTACCTCTTCGGTGGCCAAATATATGGGAAGTTCGGCTCCGAAGGGACCGGCTCCTTCACAATAGGTGCCGGTTATGACGAATGGGTGCGACCGCAGATGGTCGCCGACCTCACGCTCGGCGGGGACCTGCTCGGGAATCGAGTGACGAATCTGCTCGACGCCGATGATCAGCTCATCAGTGACTTCAAGATAGCCAACGCATTCGCCACCTGGAGCTGGTCGAAAAACGAGCGCTGGCCGGTGAAGTTCTCTCTTTTCGGTTATCTCAACACCGGCGCGCAGGGACTCGGGAATAGTTACGACACGGGCTATTTCGTGCGCCTTCAGATCGGCGATTACAAGGAGATGGGCCAGATGATGTTCCGCGCCAGCCGCTACTACTCGGAGCCGGATGCGCTCTTCTATGTTTTTGCGCAGTCGGACACCACGATGGCTTCAGACGTCGACGGCTACCGCGTAGATATCCGTCTCGGCTATGTGAAGAAGTCCTACTTCAACTTCACCTGGTACCACACCAAACCGGTCTACTCCCTGTTTCCAACCATGGATCGCCTGCAGGTGGATTACATCATCGTTTTTTGAGGGCACCCCTCGCGATCGTCCCGGTTCACTCGTCGTCTTGCGGGTTCTCCAGATCGCCATCTCGGAAGCCGATGCGATCAAACGGGTTGACCACGCTCGATGCGATGTTCATCAGGTGGGCCGAGATCCTTTTCAGAAAACGAACGTAGAGCGCCGTGCTCACCGCCTCGCTGCACACCAGATCGGGGTCTTGGCGGACGATCAGGGAGTTGAGGATCTCGTCCGCTCGGCGGGCAATCCACCAATGCTCCGACATGACTTCCTTCGCTTTGGCCTCGTCCCCCTTTGGCAACGCTTCAATGAGCAGAGTGAACATCGTCTTGACTGTGGTTTCGATCTTTCGGACATCCGGCTCCAGGGTGCCGCAGGCCAGCTTTCCCGGATGGTTGAGAGCGAGATCGACGATGTTTTTGGTCAAATCTCCGATGCGCTCGATGTCGATGACGATGCTGACCAGCGCCAACCCCGCAGCGATGCTGCGGCTCGATGACAGCGCGAGGTGGGTCAGCACCTTGCGCCGGACCTCGCGCTCGTAGGCGTTAATCAGCTGGTCCTTGGCGTAGATGTCGAGCTCGATGCGCGCGTCGTCGTGCTCACGAAGCGAGCTCGATGCGGCGAGGAACATCTCCCGATCCGCCTCCAACATCTCGAGTGATCGGTCGTAAGCCTGCTGCAAAAGGTTGTCCTTGCGAAACAGCTCGAAAAATTGCTTGAACATCGTTCACCTCAACCCGAGTATCGCCGCAAACGGCACGGCATAGAAACAAAAGAGGATGTATCCGATGGCGATCCAGCGGTGGTGTACCGTGATCGCCGCAAAGCCCTTGGCAATGCGTAACGGAATATTTCGAATCGTTGGAATCGGCCAGATCAGGACGATGCCGCAGATATTGAAAAGCAGATGGGCGAAGGCGACCGTGACTGCACTGACTTCGCCGACCGCTAAAGCGGCGAGAATGGCTGTGATGGTAGTGCCGATGTTTGCGCCCAGAGTGTAGGGGAAGATTTGCATCAGGGTGAGGACGCCGGCCCCCGCCAGCGGCACGGCGAGCGAGGTGGTGATGCTCGAAGACTGGACGAGTACTGTAATCAACAAGCCGAAGAACATGGCCCTGCCCGCGTTCGCGAACAGGGTGCTGTCAAAAAAGGCCTCGACGCGCCCTATGATGATCGACTTGAGGGCGACCACCAGATACCGCAGCGACCCGAACATGATCACGAGGGCGCAGATGAGGAGCAACCAGGGGTGGCCCTCGAGAAGATTGGCCGCTGTCCTGACAGCAGGGCTGGTAAGGATCTTGAGCGGGCTCGCAAAGGTGAGACCTCCGACCTCCTGGAAAAGGGTTGCCAGATGAGTCGAGAGAATTCCGAGGAAGTTGGTGGTCATCTGCAGGGGGAAGAGTATGAGCACCGCGATGATGTTGAAAAAATCGTGCACCGTCGAGGCGGCGAATGCGCGTTCGAACTCCTGACCGCGAGAGATATGGCCCATGCTGACCAGTGTGTTGGTGACCGAGGTCCCGATGTTGGCACCCATCACGATCGGAATGGCGGTTTCGATGGGCATGCTCCCGCTGCCGACCAGAGCGACCACAAGGGATGTGGTGGTCGACGATGATTGCACGAGAGTGGTCGCGAGGACGCCGACAAACAAACCGAGCAGAGGGTTGGATGCACTCTCTATCAGGCCGCCGATGAAGCCCCCTGAAAACATCTTGAACGCCTTGCCGAGCATGCCGATGCTGACCAGAAAGGCATAGAGGAGTACCAGCAGATACAGGATGCGTGCTTCGCTGCTGCGCCAGACCGACAGGTGTGTCTTGTTCTTTTTGAGCAGATCGCCACTGTCGCCCATGTTGGGGGAAGCCTCCGGTCACCTGAGATCCTGCGGCCGCGCGACCGCAGCGACATGGTAGCAGCGAACCGGCCGACTCAGGCGGGTATATCGGCCGCCGGTTCCTCCTGATCAGCTTCGGGGCTCCCGGGTCGGAAAGGATCCTCGAAAACCGTCTGGAGGCTTGCCGTCTGTTCGGCGATCTTCAAGCAATCCCAGGCGAGACTGTACGAAAGAATGCTCAAGCGGGTCTTCGATGTGTTGTCCTGGATGCGGCGGATTTGATTCTGGTCGAACTCATGAACCAGCTCTCGAAGCTCTCGGGTTCGAGCGGCCACGATCTCATGGTCGGGTGGCGCCTCATGGGCCATCTTTTCCGCCGTCCGGTCGAGGACATCGAACACGATCCGTGACATGCGATCCAGCTCCTCGATCTGCGAGTCGAGCAGACCCGAATGATGGTTGGACACGTGGACGTAGGCTCGCATCACGACATCACGAACGCTTTCCGTGATCTCTTGCAGCGAGCTGATGGTCTGAGCGAATCGTTCGGTGTCTGAGACTTTCTCTGAGCGACCGAGGAGACGCAGCACCTTGAAGATATTGGCGGCGATGATGTTCGACCACCGCTGCAGCTCTCGTTGCCTCTCGCGGGCCGTTTTGAGACCTGAACGGTCAAGGGCGAAGAGCCCGCTGAAGGCAATCTCGAGGACCCTCCGGACCTCGCGCAAAAAGATCCCGGTGTGCTCGATGGTGGTGCGGGCGGCGGAGGTTGCATCCGAGATCTTGCGCAGGTTGAAGACATCCAGGGCGATCTCCTCTTTCTCGCGAACACGGTGGAGAGCGCGGGTTCGGACCAGAAGGAGGATTGCCACAACGCCGATGGCGATGATCCCCCAGAATTTTCCGAAGTAGATGATGACGGCAAAGATCCCTGAAACCGTGAATGCCATCATCGCTGTGAAGAACCAACCGCCGATGACCGTCAAGACTCCGCTCACCCGGTAGACGGCGCTGTCCCGCCCCCACGCCTGGTCGGAAAACGAGGTGCCCATGGCAACCATGAAGGTGACGTAGGTGGTGGAAAGCGGGAGCTTGAGCGAGGTGGCAAGAGAGATCAACGCGCTCGCTACCATCAGGTTGACGGCAGCGCGGATCAGGTCGAACGAAGGTACGGTGCCGTCGGCTGCTGGCCGGGGCCGGAACTCCGAACGGTCGAGCCGACGGTTTGCCCACCGGCGAACGACGGACGGCGCCAAACGCTCTCCGGTTGTAAATACCCCTGACACGAGGCGTACGACCGAGCGTGACAGGGCGGTGGACTCGAACCGTTCGTAACCCTCCTCCTGTCGACCGAGGCGCACCTCCGTTCTGGTGACGGTTCTCGCCTTGCGGGAAAGCCACAGGGTGATGACCATGATGACCCCGGCGATCAGAAGAAAGACGGTGTTGGAGCGTACGGGTTGCGACAGCGCCTCCATCGTCGCCGTCATCGGATCTGCCGTCGCGCCGGCCTCCGAGTAGGCGGCCAGACCGGCCAGCGGCACGCCGATGAAGTTGACCAGATCGTTGGCGGCAAAGGCCATTGCCAGTGCGAACGTTCCGACGAGAACGACAACCTTGAGAATGTGAACCCGGGTGAAGGTCATCAGAATCTGCAGCAGAACGGTGAAGATGGCGAGGGAGACCAGCAGGATGATTCCGCCATTGCCCTTGATCCAGGCCTGAGCCTCGGGGGTGATGAACGAAGCGCCCTTGGCGCCCTTGATAAGAATGAAATAGACGATCGCCGACAGCGCGGCGCCTCCCCACAGCGCGCCGTACCGTTTGAGCCTCTTCTCGTAGTCGAAGGTGAAGAGGAGGCGGGTGGCGATCTGTACCAGGGCTCCGACGATGAATGCCACTCCCACGGATAACAAAATTCCAAAAATGATGGCCAGCGCCTTGGCGGTGTTGATGTAGGTGACGACATCGCGGAAGGGTTCTCCAGCCTGCGCGATCTTGAGCAGGGAGACCGCGACCGCTGCGCCGAGGAGCTCGAAGACGATCGAAACGGTCGTCGAGGTCGGCAGGCCGAATGTGTTGTACAGGTCGAGCAGGATGATATCGGTGAGCATGACGGCGAGGAAGATCGTCATCAGCTCGGGCATGGTGAAGAACTGTGGGTGGAAGATGCCCTTGCGGGCCACCTCCATCATTCCGGAGGAGAACATCACACCGGCGAGCATGCCGAGGCTGGCGATGACCATGATCACGGTTCGGGGGGCAACCCGTGAACCGATCGACGAGTTGAGAAAGTTGACCGCGTCGTTGCTGACGCCAACGATCAGATCTGAAATCGCGAGCGCGAAGAGAACGACGATTGCGAACTCGAACATTGACACCTCGTTCCAGAGTGTTTCGTGATCCCTTTTTGCCGCTGGGCGACGACATGATTCTACACCGAGCTTGATGGAGAGCCACCGGTTGCCATTAGAAACCCGGTCATCGGGTTGCGCGTTCTCTCTGAGGGCAAGTCTGTTACGCTTCTGGAGTGAAAATCATTGTCAATCCGGCGGCGGACGGCGGCCGGCTCGGCCATGAATGGCCACGCATCGAGAAACGACTTTCTGAGTGTGGTCTGTCCGCACCCGCCGTCTTCACCGAGGCGCCCTGGCACGCGACCGAGCTTGCGGCCGCAGCCGTTGCCGAGGGTGTGCAACGGGTTGTGGTCGCGGGAGGCGACGGGACCGTTTGCGAAGCGGCCGAGGGCCTTTTTGGTGCGGGAGGCGGCGAGCTCGCGATTCTCCCCCTCGGCACCGGCAACGATGGCGCCAGAACCCTCGGCGTGCCGACCGATCTCGAGGCTGCAGCCCGGGCGGCGACCGGCGGATCCAGCCGATCTGTCGACCTCATCACGATCGGTGACCACGCGGTGCTCAACGCGGTTGCGGGCGCGCCTGGCAGCGTCTTTACGCTGATTGGCAGTGGCTTGGCACCCAACCGCGAAGTGCCGCTGCTCATCAATGATGTGGCGCTTAGCAACACCATTCGCACCACAATCTCTGGCGCGTCCCGCTGATTCTGCTGGCTCTGGTTGTGCTCGC
>CBDTWX010000227.1:0-8700 GCA_965364305.1 uncultured Thermoanaerobaculia bacterium | reverse complement strand
GGCGGCTGTCCGGCGCCCCGGATGATCGGCACCAGGCTCGATCCCTGGACGCCCTGCGGCGCCTCCTGGCCGGCGAGGTCGAGGATGGTCGGCATGAGATCGACGACCTCAGCGATCTTCGAGACCGACTGTGCCTCGGCGGCACCGGGGAGACGGACAAAGACCGGCACGTGGCTAACGGGTGCGTACAGTGATTCGCCAAACAGGTCGCCGTGCTCCTGGAGAGCGAAGCCGTTGGAACCGAGGACTACGAGGATCGCACGACTGTCGAGACCGAGGCTGCGAAACTCAGCCATGAAACCATCGAGCAGGGAGTCGATCACCTGCACCCGGGCGGCATACCATGCACGGGCCCACTCGAGATCCTCCTCGTCGAAACCGATCTGCTGGTCCGTGCCCCGCGAGGCGAGCACCTCCTGGACCCTTTCACTCATGCCCTCGGGCTGACCGGCTCCTTCGAGCAGCTGATTCACCTTCTCGAGGGCGGGTTGCGACCACCCACCGAAGACCAGCAGGAAATTCTCGTCGGCGTGCGCGCGCATCCACTCGACGGCCGCATCGCCGGGCGCGGGGCCCGTCTGATAGGTGTCGAAGCCCTGGGCGAGACCATAATCGCTGCTGCTGGGCGAACCCTCGACAAATGCGGCGGTGCTGTACCCGGCTGCTCCCAAGACCTCCGCGAGGGTCACGGCCTCGTCCGCCATGTAGTCTCCTGGAGCTCTCAGACCGTTGGTCGTCGGATACATTCCACTGACCAAGGTGGCGAGCGAGGGCTGGAGCTGCGGCGCCTGCGCAAAGGCCCACTCGAAGCGTACCGACTCGGCGGCGAGGGCGTCGAAGGCGGGGGTTTCGGCAAGCGCCCCATAGCAGCCCAGTGCGTCTGCCCGCAGACCATCGATGGCGAGAATGATGACCGGAGGCGTGCCGCTGACCAGGCTCCCATCCTCCGCCCCATCCCCGCCACAGGACATGAGAATCGCCATTGCGAGACAGGAGACCGCGGCGGCGGCCGTGAGGCGTTTCAAGAGGCTCTTCTGTTTCATCTCTGCAACACCCTCCAGGGCGGCCGAGTCTACCTGAGCTGCCCCTTCCTGTCATCTCGCCCTGCCCATAGATTCCTCGGCTCGGCCTCCGGCCTCGCTCGGAATGACACCTTCGTCGCCCCACCGAATGTCAACCCAACCGTGCGCCTCAGATCTGCCCGTGTGATTCGATGTCATGCAGGGGTGGCCCATCATTTGTCTGTCATCCCGACCGGAGGAGCGAAGCAACTTTTCAAGGTGTCATCCCGACCGGGGGAGCGGGTGCGACCGAGCGGAGGGATCCATGGAAAGGACGGGTGGACGGCATTCCTAATTCCTCATTCCTAATTCCTCATTCCAAATCTCCGAAACCTCATCCCGCAATTCGTTCTCAAAGTCCGAACTTTGAGACCGAATTGCTGTACTATATCGTCGGCCCGCGAGAGTCCGGGCCCATTCACCAACCACGAACGGAGAGAAAAATGCGTCGATACTTCGCTCTGAGTCTGATCCTTCCGATGACGATCACCCTCGCCGGGTGCGAGAGGGCCCCGGCGGTGCAGCCGATGGCCAACGGTCTGCTGCTCAGCCTCGCGGTGCTCGAGAGCGGGCCGTCCGGTCCGGTACCGCAGCCGGCCCAGCTCGGCATCGTCACTCACGACGGCAATGGATGGAGCTACCGGTTCATCGAGGACCCTGACAGCAACGTCTTCCACAAGGCGATGGTCTTTACTCCGGCGAACGGTGAGCCTTCTCTCGTGACCGCGGGGGGCACCAAGGCCATGGTCAAGCTGTGGGCCGCGGACGGTTCGACCGAGACCCTGTGGGAGAAGAACTTCGGCGGCAAGTTCAGCCGCATGCGGGATCTCGAGGTGGCCGACATCAACGCCGACGGACACACCGACATCGTGGTCGCCACCCACGACCAGGGCGTGGTGGCAGTGCTCTTCGGCGACGGCGCAGGCGGATTCACCCCCGAGGAGCTCGACGCCGAGCCGAACACCTTTGTCCACGAGGTCGAGGTGGGCGACCTCGACGGTGACGGCGTGCTCGAGGTCTACGCCACCCCGAGCCTGCCCAACAAGCTCGACGGCACCCCGCAGCCGGGATCCGTCACCAGGTACGTTCCCTCCGCCGGCGAAGGCCGCTTCGAGGTCGCCGAGCTCGGTGACAAACACGCTAAGGAAATTCTCGTCGAGGACGTCGACGGGGACGGCACGGACGAGCTCTACGTTTCGGTCGAGGCGGTGGCTGGCGGACGGGTGGAGATCCTCCGTTTCGATGCCGACACCGATCCCTCTGCGGGTATGCTCGTCACCAGTCTCGACGACAACCTCACCCGATTCCTCACCGCGGGCGATGTCGACGGCGATGGCGTCAAGGAGATGGTCGCTGCGGCCAACCGGAGCGGCCTGTGGTTGCTGCGGCCCGGTGACGACCCGCGCGCCGAGTGGTCCATCGAGTCGATCGACCGCAACTCGGGCGGATTCGAGCACGCCGCCATCCTCACCGATCTCGACGGCGACGGCGTCGACGAGCTGTATGTCGCCAACGACGACGAGGGCGAGGTCAACCGCTATGTCTGGGTCGACGGGGAGCCGCAGCGCGAGCTGCTCTACACCCACCCGGAGGGCTTGTCTGGTTTCACCTGGAACATCATGCCGTGTCCTGTTTCGCTCATTCCCGGGGAATGAGCGAAAAATGAGTTAAGTGTAGAGAAGTAAAGGGTTCAGGGTGAAATGAACGGCGGTTGACCCTGGCTCCTGGTTGCTTCACCCTTAACTTCTTAACCTTTAACTTCTTAACCCTTAACCCGCGTCGGCGTCTTCGCCGAGAGTGACGGTGATTTGGAAGCGCTCGCCTTCGGGGGCTTCGCCGTCGGTGAGTACCAGTCCGTCCGGGGCGACGTTTCCGGCCCGGAGGATGTCATCGATCACCGGCGCGAGAGAGTCGCGGGCCGCCTCGGGTCCGGCGATCTCGAGCGAAGCCACCGGCCAGCGCAGGCTCTTCTGGGCCACCGTCTTGGTACCCCTGATCTTGGTCATGACCTCCACCGCGGCCTCGAAGGTGTCGCCAACCACCGGTCGCGGCACCGCCTCGAGCTCGGCCGCGGTCGGCCACGCCGAGGTGTGGATGCTCTGATCCCGGCCATCGCCGGCGAATCTCCACGACCACACCTCCTCGGTGACAAAAGGCTGGAACGGCGCCAGCAACCGCAGGTACGCGCTCAGCCCGAGACCGAGCGCGGCGAGCGCCGACCGCCTTCCCGGGGTATCCTCGTCCGAGTAAGAGCGCAGCTTGACCAGCTCGAGATAGTGGTCGCAGAACTGCCAGAAGCTCTCCTCCACCACCTGGAGGGCGGCCGCGTAATCAAAGGCATCGAAAGCGCGCGTGCTCTGATCAATGACCGTCCGCAACCTTTCGATCAAAGCCAGATCGAGCGGCTCTGCGATGTGTTCGACGCCGGGGATCTCGTCGCCGGCCCGTTCAATCTGCATCAGGACGAAGCGACTGGCGTTGAAGATCTTGGTCGCCAGCCGCTTGCCGACCTTGAAAACGCCAGGGTCGAAAGCGGTGTCGGTGCCGAGCCGCGCACGCGCCGCCCAATAACGCACCGCGTCCGAGGACCACTCGACCAGCAGATCGTCCGGGGTCACCACGTTGCCCTTCGACTTCGACATCTTCTTGCGGTCGGGGTCGAGGATCCAGCCCGAAAGCACGACGTGGTACCAGGGAATCTCGCCCTCGTGCATCCACGCCTTGACAATGGTCGAGAAGGCCCAGGTACGGATGATGTCGTGCGCCTGCGGTCTGATGTCCATCGGGAAGAGCTTGGCGTGCCGCTCGGGATCGACCCCCCAGTGAGACTGGATCTGCGGGGTCAGCGACGAGGTGGCCCAGGTGTCCATGACATCCGGCTCGGCCGCAAATCCCCCCGGTTGATCCCGCTTCCCCTCGGTGTAACCCGGGGCTGCATCGGTCAGCGGGTCGACCGGCAGCGAGCCCTTGTCGGCGTAGATCGGTTTGTCGAACTCGGGCTCACCATCCTGATTGACCGGATACCACACCGGGAAGGGGACCCCGAAGTAGCGCTGGCGCGAGATGCACCAGTCCTGGTTGAGGCCTTCGACCCAGTGGGTGTATCGAGTCTTCATGTGTGGCGGGTGCCACTGAATCTTGTCGCCTTGGGCGAGCAGCGCGTCCTTGTGCTCGAGGGTGCGGATGAACCACTGCCGGGTCGGCACGAACTCGAGGGGGCGGTCACCCTTTTCGAAGAACTTGACGATCTGCTCGGTCGGCTTGGGTTCGCCCACCAGCGCTGCACCCTCCCAGCCGGGGAGACTGCCGTCCTCGGCCAGAAGCTCGGCGATCCGTTTCTTGGCCTTGCTGATGTACAGCGCCGCGATCTCATCGTGCGAGCGTTGTGCCAGCTCGGTATCGACACTTTCATACGGGACCTCGCCGATGACGACCGGCAGCATCCGGCCGTCGCGCCCAATCAGCTGTTTGACGGGCAGACCCGAGGCCTTCCACCACTCGACGTCCATCGCATCGCCAAAAGTGCAGACCATGAGGATGCCGGTGCCCTTTTCGGGGTCGGCGTGCTCGGCCGCGACGATCGGCACTCGAGCACCATAAAGCGGCGTGATGGCGTGCTTGCCGAAGAGCTTTTGATAGCGCTCGTCATCGGGGTGGGCCACCACTGCAATGCACGCGCCGAGGAGCTCGGGCCGGGTGGTGGCGATGAGCAGCTCGCCGCCGCCTTCGACGCCAAAGCGGAGATCGTAGAACAGGCCCTGGCGGGGCCGGTCCTCGACCTCGGCCTGGGCGACCGCGGTCTTGAAATCGATGTCCCACATATTGGGAGACTCGACGTTGTACACCTGATCCTTTTCCACCAGGTCGAGGAAGCTGAGCTGAGAGATCCGACGACAGTGGTCGTCGATGGTCGCGTACTGCTCGGACCAGTCGAGGGACAGGCCGAGGTGTCGCCACAGATGCTCGAAGGCCTTCTCGTCCTCGGCGGTGACCAGTCCGCACGCCTCGATGAAGTTCCGCCGCGACACCTCCTCGATCACCCGGCGCTTGCCGCCCTCGAGGTCCGGCTTCCAATCCGGATCGTAGGGAAGATGGGGGTTGCACCGGATCCCGAGCAGGTTTTGAACCCGGCGTTCGGTCGGCAGCCCGTTGTCGTCCCAACCCATGGGGAAGGCGATGTTTTTGCCGATCATGCGCTGGTAGCGCACCAGCAGATCCTCGTGGGTGTAGCTGAAGACGTGACCCACGTGCAGCTTACCGGAAACCGTCGGCGGCGGAGTGTCGACGACAAAAGTCTGTTCGCGGGGCACCGATGGATCCCAGGCGTAGATGCCCCATTGGTCCCACACTCGGCGCCACTTCTCCTCGACCTCGAGGTGCTTGTACTTTTTCGGAATCTCAGCCACTCGGATCCTCCGCTCCGGCAAAGACGAAGGCGGCATCTTCCACCCGCAGGCGATCCCTGGTCACCCATCCGCCAACCCCGCCATCGATGCCGAGCACCGCGGCGAGGGCTTGATCATCCCTACCGAATAAGTGTTTCATTTCCTCATCGTGGAGAAGCGTCGGGTCCTTGCACCACACCACAACACGCCGCGTGCCCTCTTTCGCGGCATCGAGTGCGTTGGGGATGAAGCGACGGACGTCCGAGCCATCACCACAGACCAACATCACCGTCGAACCGTCGTGCTTGGGCGGTCCGCCGGCGAGCCAGACCTCGAGTGTCGGACGGTCTTCCACGTCGACAAGCCACGGTCCCATCGCTCTTCTCCACCCATTGACTCCGTTGCGCCCTGGGCCCGCAACGTCGGCAGATGATACCACCGGGGGAATTCGGAATTCGGAATTCGGAATTCGGAATTTCAGCCCACCCCCCCCGTGCTCCGCAGAAGTTTTTTAAATTGAAACACTTATTTACACCTACAACTCGCAGAAGAAACACCCCAAATGCCTTGTCCGCCGCGAACTGCAGCTTGACAACGGCGCTCGGCTCCGTTCTCCTATGGGCCCTATGGCAGTGGCAAAGGCACTCATCATCGTCGAATCGCCAGCAAAGGCGCGGACCATCTCCCGATTTCTGGGACCCGACTACGTCGTCGAGTCTTCCATCGGCCACATACGCGACCTGCCCTCGTCGGCCGCGGAGATTCCAAAGAAGTACAAGAATCAATCGTGGTCCCGTCTCGGCATCGACGTGGAGAACGATTTCGCACCCCTCTACGTGATCCCTCGGGACAAGAAGAAACAGGTCGATAAGCTCAAGAAGAAGCTCAAGCAAGCCTCCGAGCTCTACCTGGCCACTGATGAGGACCGCGAGGGGGAAGCAATCGCCTGGCATCTGGTCGAGGTGCTCAAACCCAAAACCCCGGTCAAGCGGCTTGTCTTTCACGAGATCACGAACGCCGCCATCGGTCGCGCCCTCGAGTCTCCACGAGACATCGACAGCCGACTGGTAGCCGCCCAGGAGACACGACGTATCCTCGATCGTCTTGTGGGTTACGAGGTGTCGCCGGTCCTGTGGCGCAAGCTCCGGCCAAAGCTTTCCGCAGGCCGAGTGCAGTCGGTCGCCACCCGTCTCATCGTCGCCCGCGAGGAAGCGCGGATGCGTTTTGTCGAGTCCGCCTTCTGCGGAATCGAGGCGACGCTGTCGGACCTCGAAGGCGGACCAAGCTTCACCGCCCGCCTCGCTGAGCTCGCGGGTACGAAAATCGCGGTTGGCAAGGACTTCGACCCGAATACGGGAACCCTCAAGGGCAACGCCAGGGTCCTCGACTCTGAAAGGGCGAAGGCATTGGCCGCGGAGCTCGAAAGCGCTTCCTTCGAGGTCTCCCAGATTACCGAAAAACCTTTCACCAACCGACCCTACCCGCCATTCATGACCTCGACTCTGCAACAGGAGGCCGGAAGAAAGCTCCGATTCAACGCCCGCCGCACCATGCGGATTGCGCAGAGCCTTTACGAGAACGGCTTCATCACCTACATGCGTACCGACTCGTTGACGCTGTCGCACGAGGCCCTCTCCGCCGCCCGCGACCAGGTGCGAGATCTCTACGGCGACGAGTATCTGCCGGATAATCCGCGGGTCTATCGCTCGAAGTCCAAGAGCGCGCAGGAAGCCCACGAGGCGATCCGACCGGCGGGCCGCAGCTTCCGCACCCCGGCCAGCCTCAGATCGAAGCTCGATTCCGATCAATATCGGCTCTACGATCTGATCTGGAAACGCACCCTCGCTTCTCAGATGAAGGACGCCACCGGCATCCGCACCCAGCTTCGCATCGAGGCCCCGACCGCAGACGACGGTACGGCGACCTTCACAGCCTCGGGCAAGGTCATCACCTTCGCCGGGTTCTTCCGCGCATACGTGGCGGGATCGGACGACCCCAAGGCCGAGGTGCCGGACCAGGAGAAGATCCTGCCCAAGCTGACGCAGGGCCAGCAGCTCGAAGCGAGCCGACTCGAGCCAACCAGCCACACCACCCAACCGCCCGCGCGCTACACGGAGGCAAGCCTGGTCAAGGAGCTCGAGACGCGCGGCATTGGCCGCCCGTCAACCTACGCCTCCATCATCCAGACCATCCAGGATCGCGGATACGTGTGGCACAAGGGGCAGGCGTTGGTACCGACCTTTACGGCCTTCGCCGTTGTTCGTCTCCTCGAGCGCAACCTGCCCGATCTGGTGGACTACGACTTCACCGCGCGCATGGAAGACGAGCTCGATGCCATCGCGCGCGGTGAGCACGAAGCCGCGCCGTGGCTGCACGATTTCTACTTCGGCGTCGCCGACAGTCCCAACGGCCGTCGGCAGATCATGCGCATGGGCCTCCACGCGTTGGTTGCCACCGGCGACGACATCGACCCCCGAGAGGCCTCTCGGATCTCCATCGGTGAGACCTCCGAGGGCGAGAAGGTGGCGGTTCGGGTCGGTCGATTCGGACCGTACGTGCAGGTCGGCGACTCCGAGCTGCGCGCCTCGGTCCCCGACGATCTTCCGCCCGACGAGCTGACCCTCGACCGCGCCCTCGAAATGATCGACAAGGTCGCCGAGGGAGACCGGTCGATCGGTGACGACCCGGAAACCGGCAAGCCGATCTACGTCAAAGACGGGCGCTTCGGTCCCTATGTCCAGCTCGGCGAACGCGAGGAGGCCGCGAAGCCCAAGATGGCGAGCCTGTGGAAGAGCATGACGCCCGAGACCGTGACCCTCGAGCAGGCGGTGATGCTGCTGTCGTTCCCGCGCGAGGTGGGCAAGCACCCCGAGTCCGGCGAGGTCATTACGGTTCAGGACGGCCGCTACGGCCCCTACGTCAAGATGGGGTCCGAGACCCGTAGCCTCGACAACCAGGATCAGCTCGCTACCTTGACCCTCGAGGAGGCGGTGGCGAGGCTCGCCGAGCCAAAAAGAGGCCGTCGTTCGGGCGCAGCATCAGTCATCGCCGACCTCGGCGCCCACCCGGAGTCGGGCGACCCCATTCAGGTCAAGGACGGACGGTTCGGACCCTACGTCACCGACGGCGCCATCAACGCCACCGTCCCCAAAGGCACCGACCCCACCACGGTGGATCTCGACAAGGCCGTCGAGCTGCTCGCCAAACGCGAGGCCAAGCTCCGCGCACAGGGCAAGGACCCGAGGGCCAAGAAG
>CBDTWX010000226.1:0-8701 GCA_965364305.1 uncultured Thermoanaerobaculia bacterium | reverse complement strand
CGAGCCTGGCGTCTACGATGCGATCGCGGTGGTGGGTATGCATGCGAAGACGGGCAGCGGGGGATTCGCGTCACACACCTACACGCTCGGCATCGACTTCGTGCTGAACGGCATGGCCGTGACGGAGACGGAGGTCGTCGGCATGGATACGCCTGATCTACTCGTCATCTGTACCTCCGCCTTCATTGCCGTGTTCATCTTGCTGAGTGCTCTGGCGCTGATCATGCGTCTCGACGGGCGCTGGATTCATGATTCGACGGCCATCATCGCCCATCTCGAGGAGAGGTGCCCTCTCCCACATCTTTACCCCGAAGATCCCGCGCTCAAACGGGAGGCGCTGGATTGGGAGGACGAGCTCGACACCGATCTCGGACCCGCGACTCGAGCTTTGGTTCTCGACGCAACGTTTCGCCATCCCGGCGCTGTGGTACGAGAATTGGCCGTGTTCGAACCACCGTTCTTCGAACTCGGGCTGAGGATCATGGCACCGGGCCTCCGGATTGCCGGCGCTGCCGCCAGAGCTCTCGGTCCCTCACGGCGAAGCAGCCGCATCACGATCGACGCGGTTCTCGAAAAAATCGAAGAGAAGATCGAGGATCACGACTCCCTCGTCGGGGGCGAGTTCCCCGTCGCGGACCTCACCGCCGCATCACTGTTGTCACCGATCATGGAGGTCGCCGAGTTTCCGTACGCCCCGGAATCGGGTTTTCCGAGCTCGGTACGCACGCTCCGTGAGGATTACGCCTCGAGCCCCGCCATCAGATGGGCGAAGGGCGTGTATGGCCGCCACCGCACGAACTCCGAACAGGCGGCTTCCGAAGAGTCGAGAAGAGACGCCTGAACGCGGTGGATCGCCAGGGACGATGGCGGCGGTTCCATATCAGAGCGATGACCCTGGCTCTCGCCTCCCCTGGCACCACCTCACGGCGATCGTGGAAATTTACAGTGCCTGATCACGTTGAACTGAATAGCACGATGAAGATTCGTTGGGAGTCCGACATGCTCGAGGTCAATCAGTCCAATCCCGTGCCGGTCGCTGCGCTCGGTCGGCTCCAGAGCCACCTCGGCTGCGCAACAGGGGTTGGTGAATCTCTGCCCACGGACGAGGCCTTCGATCCCGCGAAATTGATCGCGCTCGCGGTCGACGCCGCGTGCCAACGAAATCTCTTGGGGCGCGTACCACAGAGGAGGGAGTCCTAATGGCCGAGCGCAACGTCCTCGGCGGCCCCCTCGTCAGCTGCTCGACCGATCCGATGACCGGATGGTACCGAGACGGGTGCTGTCAGACCGACGACGCGGATATCGGGCGCCACGTGGTCTGCGCCGTCATGACCGAGGAGTTCCTCGAATTCACCCGGTCTCGGGGCAACGATCTGTCGACACCCGCACCGGCTCACGGCTTTCCCGGGCTCAAGCCAGGGGACCGCTGGTGCCTCTGCGTCGACCGTTGGCGACAGGCCCTCGACGCCGGTGTGGCACCTCCGGTGGTGCTCGCGGCCACCCACAGCGCGGCTCTCAAGGTGGTTTCTTTGGATGATCTCGAGGCGCACTCTATCGATCCAGTAGCCTGAAACCTGTCGTCCACGGTGCACCGCTGACCGTCAATCTCTCCCTGCGGCGTACTTCGACAAATAGTCGACGATGCCGTCCTGCGACTCGACGATCCCTTCGTCGCCCTCCGTCCAGTTTGCGGGGCAGACATCGCCCCGAATCTCGTGAAAACGCAGCGCGTCGAGCACACGCAAGGCTTCGGTCACGCTCCTACCGAGGGGCAGATCGTTGACCAGGGCGTGTCGCACGACCCCTTCCCGATCAATCAGAAACAGACCGCGCAAGGCGACCCCGTCGTCGAGGAGAACGCCGTAGGCGCGGGCGATCTCTCTCGTGAGGTCTGAAACGAGAGGGAAGCGAATCGGGCCGATCCCGCCGTCATCAACGTGGGTTCGTTTCCAGGCCGCGTGGGTGTAATGGGAATCCACCGAAAGACCGACGACTTCCGCGTCCCGATTTCGAAAATCGTCGAGGGCTTCATCGAAGGCGAGGATCTCGGTCGGACACACAAAGGTGAAATCGAGCGGGTAGAAGAGCAGGACGACATACTTCCCGCGAAGGGCCGAGAGCGCGAAGTTCTCGTCGAAGCTGTTGTCGGCGAGAACCGCAGTGGCGATGAAATCCGGCGCAGGTTTGGTGACCAGGAATGACATTTCCCCTCCTAAAAAGGCGACGCCGCCGCGCTCAGGCGTGGCGGCGCCGCTTCATGTCGGGCACTGACCGCCCTCGGCGAGGGCGGTCACAGATCAGTGATTCAGTTGTTCTGCGGGTTGTCCGACTCATCCACACAGATCAGCTTGAGCTGCTCTTCGGTCGGGTTGTCGAGACGGTTGTACGCGTCAACCGGACACAGATACGTGCGGCCCGACGCTCCCCTCACCCATTTCACACCGAGTGTTCTTTTGAATTCGACGTCCGCTTCGTGAATCTCGCTCATGATTTCCTCCTTGGTCTGTTGTTCGTTTTTAGTTGAGCCCTCGGTCACACGATCTCAGGCGGTTTCGCCTGCTATTCGCTGCTCCATGTCGCTCCGCACGATCTGCATGTCAAGGCTTTCGGCCTTGGCAATCACCTCATCGATTTCCTCGGACGAGAGGTAGCCCGGCTGCCGCAAGAGCAGCAGACCGTCGCGGAACAGGATAATGGTCGGAATGTGCGCTACCTTCAACTTCTTCGCCAGGTCGTTCTGGTCATGCGTATTCAGCTTCGCGAAGGTGTGGGCGGGGTGCCTCTCCGCCGCAGCCTCGAAGGTTGGGGTGAAGTCCCGACATGGAGCACACCACGGCGCCCAACAGTCGACGAGCGCGATGCCTTCGGACATCAGGCATGCATCAAAATTTGCTTCATTCACCTCGACGAGCATTTCATTCCTCCGCATGATGGTTAGGCAACAACTCAACGTTGGCCGCTATTCCAGCGAGAAATACACAGAATTCGAGCATCGCCGATACGGAAATCGTTTTGGCGATGGGTGCTCACGGTCCACCGGCTCTACCTACCCTGGTCGAGTGGAATCGCCGCTCGGGCTCCAGTTCCGGTAACCCCCTGGAATCACCGTCAGGCTATGACGACGATCAGCGAGAGGACGAACATCGTCAAGGCTGGAAGGGACTTCTTGAGAGGATCTTTCACCTTGATATGCATCGCGACGGCCCCGAGCATCAGAATCGCAATACCTGCCGCCGCCGGCATTGTCAGCGCGGGAAGCCAGATGCCAGCGATCAGGCATGCGGCGAACAGGAGTTTGAGGAAACCGACAACCTGCACGGACCACGCCGGTAGGCCGTAGACCTGAAATTCCTCCTTCATATTGACGGCTGCGCCGCCACGCCAATCCGTCGTTTTCCCAACCCGAAGAACCCAGACATTGAGAATACCCAGCGCAACAATGATCTGAATGATGACGACCACAGTTTCCATCGCGTCTCCCCTCTTCAGCTGTCGACTTGTACGCTGGGGCCTATCGTACTGCGGCCGACAAGCACGTGTCCACACGGTCGTGATCGGCGCCGAGGGAATGTTATGTGACTCTCTCGGTGGCTCGCCAGCCGGAAGATGACGCGGTAACCCGCCAAAAACCTGTTTCCGGCCACGAAATCCAACGACTCTCTTCTTGTATTCGAGGATCATTGACTGCGATCAGCCCGAGTAACGAGGTCCCGCAGTGCTCACGTCGGATCCGAGGGATTGGCGACGTCGGATCCGACCAACTCTTTTGCGAGACTCGAAAGGGACGGCACATCATTCGGATCTGCAAGCCGGGCGATCGGCTCGAGGCCATCGGGTAGCTCCTGCTCATCGACAGGCAGCGGCTCGAGAGTCCGTCCTGCTCCTGCCAGCTCCTGTACGACCTCCGTCAGCGGCCGGCGTTCTTCGAGGCCAGCCAGCTCGGACGGTGTCGTATCCAGGTGCTCGGCCAACAGTCGGCGCCGGAGTGTGCGAATGGCATCGCGCACGTCGTCACGCTCACCCGCATCGATCGCGAGCCCGCACTCGGAATCCAACACCATCGAGCGATTTGCCAGGTTAGCGGACCCGTGATACATGCATCGGTCATCCACAGTCAGAAGCTTGCTGTGCACTGTCACCGACTCACCCCGCGTGTTCACGGGGCAGTAGACACCGAACCTACCCTTGTGGTCGGCGTCGCGGATCTCTCGGCACCAGCGGGCCCGGAGTCCACCCATGGAGACCTGCTCCAACCATCCCTCGGTCTCCTTCGACGTGACCGCCACCACTGACGGGGGTTTCTCCTGAGCCAGGCGACGAGATAGTGCGCGTCCGATTGTGTCGGCCGTCAGGTATTGGTTCTCGATGAAGACGTGCTCGTGGGCGCTGTCGATCAGGCGCAGATGGAGCTTCTCGGTCTCACGAACTTCTCTCCGATTTTGGTGGGCGGCCCGCGTGCGGACAATGCCGACTGCGAGGTCTTCGATCGCGGGATCGACGGCGGTCGGCCAAGGATCTTCGCCAGCCTCCTCCGGTCCGAGAGCTTCCCCAGTCAGCATCTGCCAGCGACTGCGAGCGTGGTCTCCGAGCACCCTGGCAGCGGGACCACTGACGATGGTCTGAAGGTCGTGAAACGGAGGGTAAGGCTCACCGGTCGGCGCCACCCGGCGCGGATCGTCCGGTTCATGAACGCTGGTATCCCATCGGTAGCGGCCAGCGTCGATTCCACCCAAGAATGCGACCTTGTCATCGATGACCACGACCTTCTCGTGCAGTGAGGCACCTGGAGGGTGGTGGCTGTCAAGCTCGAAGTGTATACGTTCGGGTGTTGCCCAGCCCATCCGAACCCGGGTCAACAGTTCGCGATCGAGGGTGTAGATCAGCGAGTGGTCCCAGCAGGCGATTCGAATATGGAGGTCCGGTCGTTTTTCGACAAGGTGGGTCAGGAAATCAACGAGCTTCGCGGGTTGTTCGTCCGCATCCCCGTTTCGGACGAGTCGTAACTGGCTGTCGATGACCCATGCCAGGATCATAACCGACCGCTCCGCCCTCCCGAGCGCTTCTCGAAGGGCGGCGAAATACTCCGCGGGATCAATGAGGAATGCGAGTCGTTCAGCTGTTGCGATCTGCCAGACGGTATCTCCCTCGACCAAGATCGACTTTGAATCACCCATGCGCAGCACTCCTTTCGGAATGTCCATCGGACCTCTCGCCAGGCACCCCGAGGCTCACCCATGGTACACATCCATGGGAGACCCAACACGTCTGAAGCTGCGGCACCGATGTCGATCCAGCGACGTATGCCGGACTCAAACCGGACCTCGAAGATCGGCGCCGGTGGCACCCTGGTCCACCCTCGAAACTTACACTCTTTGGATTACGGAAGCGCCCCGGCACGTTAGCCGTGCAAGGAGACAATCATGGGAGTTCAATTCGATTTTTCAAAGCTCGACGCAATGGATATTCTCGACCTCGCGGGTTTCATCGAACGGGAAGCTGCCGAAAACTACGGCCAGCTGGCCTCGTGGGCCGAGAGCAACAGCCCCGGTGCAGCAAGGTTTTTCGAACGGATGGCTCGGCTTGAGACTCAGCACGACAGCCAGATAGAACAACGTCGGCGGGAGTTGTTCGGCGATCGTCCGTCCCGCTACGTCGACAGCGCTCCGTGGGAGGTGGAAGTGCCCGACTACGACAAGGTCGGCGCTTCATTCACACTCGAGCAAGCATTTGCGCTGGCACTCGCCGCTGAGGAGCGCGCGGAAGCCTACTTCCGCCAGGCCATGGAGTACATTTCCGATCCTCAGGCGGTTCACATTCTCGAGGATCTCGCGGAAGAAGAGCTCGAACACCAGCGTCTGCTCAAAAACGAGATGTCGAGCCAGTTCGAAGCCGAGGTCGCGTCCTAGCCCGGACTATTCACCAGCGTTCGAAGCGAAAGGTTCGAGGTGGCGTGCGCAGGGTCGTTTTCGACCCGAGGGGCGCGGAGGCGTACGTGACAGTACGTCGAGCACCCCGAGGCGAGAATACGGCGCTGGGTGCGGTGCATCGGGCCTTGCAGCCGAAGATTGGTGAATAGTCCGGGCTAGATCCGTCAGGAGTCATAGACGGCCGGAGCACATCGCATGAATGCAGTGACGTCAAGGGCGAGTGGCGGAAACGAAGCGGTAAACACGTTCCGCGCAGAACAAGCTCGCCCTGAACCCAAACACCCTCGCGTTTTAGAATCCAGCCGACGGCATCGATGAACGAAATTCCACAGCGGAATGCAGCGATCAACCTGAGCTATACGGATTGCCTTGAGTCCAATCGTCTCATTATGATACTCTACGAGTACTAGATTGGCCTCTGGCCGAACAAAAACATAGGTGTTGCCTTCGGTTGGAGGCTGCAATCGTACCGTGATCGGAGATCGCGGTACGTGGGGATGTACCTGGCGCGAACGGCGGCACCGTCTGTGTCGCCAATAGTCCGAGGTCGAAAGGCGGTATTGTCATGTCTCGGAACTTTGACGCCCGGGGCTGGATCGCCATTGCCGGCCTGCTGCTGGGAAGCACCGTTTTTTCCGAGGCGCAGGTGGAACCGCAGACACGCTACGTGGGTATTGAAGCCTGCAAGGACTGCCACGAAGCCGAGTACATTCGACACCAAGAGTTTGCGAAAAAGGCCCACTCCTTTGACAGCATCAAGAAGATGCAGCGGCGGCTCACAGCCGCCGAATTCAACAAGTGCCTCGAGTGTCACACTACCGGATACGGGAAGCCCGGGGGTTTTCGCTCCGAGCGCGAGACGCCGAATCTCAGAAACGCAGGGTGTGAGGCCTGCCACGGGCCGGGCAGTCTCCATGTCAGGACGGGAAGCGCCCGGGATATCAAGGGCAAACTCACGGAAGCCGATTGTAGGATCTGCCACAACGCCGACCGAATACAGGCGTTCAAATACACCCCGTTGATTTTCGGGGGCGGGCACTGAGAGGCTCGTCATGAAACTCGACGACTTCCTCGAAAATCGTCCGTGGGTCAGACTGCTGCAGGTGCTCGCCGGGGTCATCATCCTGATCATGGTGCTCGTCATCTCGCTCGCCATCATCGGTGAACGCGTCAGGACCAGGGGTATTGTGAAACGCGAGGGTGAAGTGCTCGCAGCGGCGGTTCAGGGAGCGATGAGCGAATCGCTCGCTCGCGGGGACAACGACGCGGTGGTCGAACAGTTTGCCAATCTCAAAAGAAACGCACCGAATATTGACGTGTTTGTCTTCGACTTCGAGGGTCAGGTGTCGTTTGGCACGGGCACCGAGCTCGTCGGCCGACACGTGCGAAGCGTGACCTCGAACCCAAAGGTGGAAGAGGCCGTGGTCTCGACGCTCGATGGCGGCCAAGTCCAACAGGGCGCGTTCGAAGAGAAGGTCGAGGGCCTTCCATTCCTGACCGTCGTTCGTCCGATCCTGAACAGCCCCCGGTGCCATCACTGTCACGGCGAGTCTCGCGATGTACTCGGTGGAATCCTGGTTCGTACTTCGACGGAAGGCGCCGCTCGCGCGATCCGCGCAGCCCGCAACATGAACGCCGCCCTAGGTGTCGTTGGAGTCGCGGTTGCGGTTCTTTTGCTGCATTTCTTGCTCATCCGGGTCGTGAGAACGCTTCTGAGGAGCGTGGTATCGGGAAGTGATGTCATGACGGCATCATCGGTCGAACTGACCGGCATCTCTCAGCAACTCTCGGCAGATTCCCTAGAAACCTCGACTCGTTCGCAATCCGTCGAGGAGGCGCTCCAAAATCTGAACCTGACCCTTGGTTCCGTGGCAGTATCGATGGAGCAGACATCCTCGGCTTCGGACGCAATTTCAATTTCGACAGAGCAGATGACATCCTCGGTGGCCGAGATCGCTCGCGAAGCAGAATCGGCCTCGAGTGTGACCGCTGATGCCGTGTCAGAGTCTGTCAGGGCGATGCAGGCGATCGAAGAGCTGGTCGGCGAGGCGGACGAAATCGGTACGGTCACGAAGGTCATCAATGATATTTCTGAGCAGACCAATCTTCTCGCACTGAACGCCACGATCGAGGCCGCCCGCGCGGGTGACGCGGGCCGTGGTTTTGCCGTCGTCGCCACCGAGGTGAAAAATCTCGCCAGTCAGACCGCAGATGCGATCGAGATCATCCAGGCCAAGATCGAAGGCATTCAGGGATCCACCGAGAGGATCGTGAGTCAGGTGGAAGGATTCTCAAAAGTCGTCGACCAGGTCAACGCCATTGTCTCGGTCATCGCCTCTTCGGTGGAAGAGCAGGCCGCGGTGACAAACGAGATCGCCTCCAGTGTGTCACAATCCTCAGCCGGCGTTCGTCGGGCGACCGAAGACGTGAATCGAATATCAGACGGACTCGAAAGCATTGCAGTTGACCTTGCCGAGGTCAACCAGGCAGCGAACCAAGTGTCTGCCAACAGTGTGACCGTCAACGCACATGCGGAAAAATGCTCGAGATTGGCAGCTCAGATGACCGAGCTGATCGCAAGGTTCAGAATCTAGGGGAACGCTCCGGTTGAGCCCGAGATTTCATCTCCAATCTGCAGCCAGATACCGCTGGACGCCGCAACCCGGCTAGCCCGGACTATTCACCAGCGTTCGAAGCGAAAGGTTCGAGGTGGCGTGCGCAGGGTCGTTTTCGACCCGAGGGGCGCGGAGGCGTACGTGACAGTACGTCGAGCA
>CBDTWX010000225.1:0-8709 GCA_965364305.1 uncultured Thermoanaerobaculia bacterium | reverse complement strand
GAAGCAACGGCCGTGGCTCTTGCCGTAGGGCGGATGGGTGGAGGCGGCCTAGAGCCACCCGCTGGTTCCGACGTGAGCTCGTGCGCTCTGCGCACGAGCAACCCTCGCGTTGAAATGCCGGAGGTGGGATTCGAACCCACACGCCCTTACAGGCAGGGGATTTTAAGTCAGTCAACTTCCTCTATCGCCCACAACTCTCGACATGTCTCACCACGCTGGACAACTATCAAATTATTGATAAACAGGCACTTAATGTATTTTCATTCTATGCCGCTCGATGTTGACAATGTGGATAGTTGAGAAGAAATGTCCCATGAGTGTCCCAAGAAAACGTAATCGGTGGTTCGGTGTTTGGGCTGAAACGCTGGTGATCTCCGCACTCTGGCTGACAGGAAATCCGGGAATACGTCAGTCCCCGTTGGAGCAATACGGGCCGTGGCACCTTCACATATCACGGTCAGAGCACATACCACCCTGGTGCGGCCAACACATCTGGAGCGATCCATTGCAGCGTTTTCCCAGTGTGGAGCAAGAATCCCGCCCGGGCCTTCCGGCCGTACTCGGCACGGAAGGTCAACAGATGCCTGGCATCGCCGAGGCGTGGTCGCGCCGAGGTCTTGACCTCGATGGGCAGAAGACTGCCTCCGGTCTCGATCACGAAATCCACTCCTTCTAGAATATTTCTCCGTTCCACAGGCGCCGCACGAAATCGCCATAAGGCATGATCTCGATCCCGTCAGACGTTCGCCTTGCTCTGTCCTCCAAGCAAAGGACGATTCGCCGTTCAACGTATGGATGATCGATGACGAGCTGTCTGAGGCCCTTGAGGTGATGGGAGGAAATGGTGCGAGAAGATTTGGCCTCGATGGCGGTCGCCATCTCATTGATCACAAAATCCACTTCGATACCGCTCGTCAGCCGCCAATAGCTGAGGGTCGCAAATCGCTCCGCATAACAGTTGTAGGCGGTGATCTCATGGAAGCACCAGTTCTCGAACGCGTTGCCAAAGAGCTCCGAGCCCGGCTCCAGCTGTCCGCGGCGGGCGAGGAATCCCACGACACCGACGTCGGCGAAATAGAGCTTCGGGGAGTGGATGACTCGCCGCTTGGGGCGTTTTCGATAAGAAGGGAGCCACCGCGCCATCAGCGTGTCCTCGAGGATTTCGAAGTACCCCCGGACGGTCTGGCTGGAGACACCGCACTCTCTGGCGATGTTCGAGTAGTTCACCGGGTGGGTGTCCGACAAGGAAGCTATGTTGAGAAACTCGCTGAAAACCGGCAGGTTGCGCACCAGGCCTTCGGACGCAACCTCCTCCTTGAGATAGTCGGCGACATATCCGTTGAGCAGCCGCTTGGGCCGGTCCGATTCGTAAACTCGGGGGAGAAATCCGTGGTTGAGGATTCGCTCGAGTTCGAATGCCGAGCCGAGTTCAGCAGACGTGAGACCCCTGAGCTCGTAGCGGACGGCCCGACCGCCCAGCAGGTTGGCCGCGCCACGCTTGACCTTTCGTGCGCTCGAGCCGCACAGCGCGAACTGCAGACCGTGGGCCTCGTGCAGCCAGTGCACCTCGTCGAGGATCTTCGGCACCTTTTGCACTTCGTCTATCACCACGAACGGCGTCGATTCCAGTGCCTCGATCTCCTCTCTCATCCGTTCGGGGCGTGTGAGATATCGCCGATAGTGATCTGCCTTCAACAAGTCGATCCAGAAGGCGTTTGGATATTTCTGCTTCATAAGGGTTGTTTTTCCCGTCTGCCGCGGGCCCCAAAGGAAGAACGTCTCCGTCTTTTCCTTTGGCAGGACCAATTTCCGTTCAAACATAACTTGAAATTATCATGATATTTTCAAGTAATCAAGCAGATTCACAAAACTCGAAACCCGCCAACCGATGCTCTCCGATCCCCCTCACGGCGGATAGCGACCGCCATCGCAACGGCCACGAATGGCTGCTGAGGGGGAGTTCGATCACGGCGAGAAGCTGCGGCCCACGGCTCTGGCCGCTAGGCGGATGGTTGGAGGCGGCCTCGAGCCATCCGCAGGTTCCGACGTGAGCTCGTGCGCCCTGCGCACGAGCAACCCTGGCGTTGAATGCCGGAGGTGGGATTCGAACCCACACACCCTTACGGGTAGGGGATTTTAAGTCTTACAAATATCTTTAATATCAACAATTAAAGCCGATCACAAACAACAACACACCGTATTTCACAAAACCCAAATTTAGGTCCCTGGACGGCTTGCTGGAATCTCGTCTCTGTTGGCATCTACTGCCTGTTACTGCCGCCGACTGAGGAAAGTTGGTTTCATTTGCACCGAGAGCGCACCACGGGATGGGCGCCGGGAGTCGGATTTGCTTTGCCACGTCGACGGTGACCAGCTGTCAACCAATCCAAATCGCGACGGGCACAGGTGTCCCATGAGAGTCCCATGGGCAACACCTCGATGGCGGGCACAGACATGCCGGTCAGAACTTGACCATGTACTCCTTGGCCTCGAGGCACACGCTGAAGGCCTTTTTGAAGTTTTCGATCTGCTCGGCAGTCGCCTGCTGCGCCTGCTGACTCTGTTTTTCGACCTCCTGTGAGGCCTCCGCCTTGGCGCGTTTGGTGCGGCGTCGTGCCACGACCGCTCCGGCGGCAGCACCGTAGGCGGCCCCCTTACCGGCGTCGTCACTGGCGATCTCGCCGATCAACGCACCGGCCGCGGCACCGCCGAGAGCCCCCTTGGCTCCGGCCCCCTGGCCGGCCTGGGCGATCTCCTGCTGGGCCGCCGCAGCCTGCTGTTGTTGCTGCTCGGCCTGTTTGGCGAGATCGAAGGGGTCGACACCGGTGTTCTCGTTCGCCCACTGATAGCACTCGGCTTCGTCAATCGACTGCTGAGAGGCGTCCTGTCCCTCGGTCGGGAAAACGTAGACCTCCATGGTCGACGACAGGCTCTTCTGGGTCGTGGTTTGAGCCTCGGCCTGCACCGCACCGACAGCGGCCATACCGACGAGCACAAGAAACGCGACAATCGTTCTGGTTCGCATGTCATTCCTCCCGGGATCAGTCGCCATTCACAGGCAACGGTGTGCAGACGCCGAACGCTCCGACGAACAGACCATTTCGCGCAGCCGCGGCGGTCATGGTGCCGCTGGCCTCATCGATATTGAAGCTGAAGGCGCGCCCCATCTCGAAGCCCTGCAAAACGATCATGCCGCCCTCCCTGATGATCCGGGGGATCGGCGTCTGTCGGTTTTCCCCGCTCGCCTCGGTCGTCTTGAGCAGCCTGGCCTCGAGGTCGACCTCGATGAAGTCGGGCACGTTGATTTCCCATGGCGGACCGCTCGTGCACTCGCCGTCCATCGCACACACGGTCACCTCGCCAGGGGCGCAGAGAAATCGATCAGCCCCGGTGAGGTCGTCGGCTGCAGCCGGCACCACTGCGAACATCAGCAGCATGGCTCCCAGAATGAACCCAGGAAATATTTTCATCTCGAGCCTCCCGTTGTGTGTTGGCCAATTCTGCAGACAGGGTAAACCAGCATCGTCGAAAACTGAAATCACCTCCGGGCGCTCGAATATCGGGGACTCCGGGTGAAGTCGCACGTGCTCGAGATTTCGTTCAGCGTGGCCAGTAGGCAAAAGGTGGGTAGCACTGACTGCGGGTTGGCCGGGTGGGCGTCTACCAGGCGTGGCCCACCTGGATGTAGAAGGCATAATCCTCGGGCCCACGGGCGAGATCGGCGCCGACCCACAAGCTGTCCTGCGGCCGGAAGAGATACCGGCCGCCGATGCCGCCGGCGTAGATCCCTTTCGCATCCACGTAGAGCCGCGTGTCACCCCGGGTTCCGCCACCGCCAAAAAACCCGACGACGGCCCACCGTTCGAACATGTTCCACCGCAACTCCGCCTCGACAACACCGGTCTGTTCGTTCTGGTATCGCAGCGCCGGGACGCCGCGAAGCGTGATGAAAGGATAGCCCCACAACGGTGGATCACCGCCGGCCGCCTTGAGGTCCAGGCGCAGACCGAGCACCAGCTTGTCGTCGGCGAACTGGTGAAACGAAAGCACCTTGAACATGACCTTCGAATAATCGAAGTCACCGATTGAGTTCTCGAAGTGCTTGTAGGCGACCAGCTCGACGAACTGACCGGAGTTGGGCGTCATCTTGTTGTCTCGGCCCTCGTACATTGACTGCAGCGCGAGACCGAAATCTTGGACGTTACGCCCGAATGATCGGTCCGGAACAGGTTCACTCGGAGTTTCGACAACGAACTCGAGATCGGAGTTGACATATGCGAGCCGCCCGCCGAGCCAGATTTTGCTGTTGCCCATCCGAAACATGATGTCCTGGTAGAGCAGGCCGCCCGCGAAATTGAACTCGAATGGGCGGTCGAAAAACCAGAACTCGGATACCAGGTTGACGTAGCCGATGGCGCCCTTGTAGCGGATTCTGTCCTTCTTCCACGATGCGGAATGGCCGAGACCTCCTCCCCACGAGCCATTCTCGGTGTAGGCGACGGCGATTCCGGAGATGGTTGGCGGCCTTTTCTGCCGCATGCCGGTCTCTTTCACCGCTGTCGCGGTCAAACCGGGGGCGAGCCGTTTCTTCTCCTGATCTTGGCCCTTCTTGGGGTGGAAATATCCGAGCGCTCCACCGAGACCATAGCCCACGGCGGGCTCCGTGATGAAGATGGGGACAGGAATGAACTTTGGGCCCCGCTTTTCTTCACCCTCGGGCTTTTCTTTCTTCTGCTTATTCTGTTTCTTCGAGACGTCGTCGATGCTCGAGCTCGAATCGTCACGCCCCTGCTCCCGCGCCGCCAGCTGCGGCGACCAGATCAACGCGACAGTTATCACGGTGAGCGCGACCGCGGCCGACCGCGTGAGCGCCGAATTGAAACAAAACCTGTTGACCGCCATTTCACGACCCCCTCGAGGGATGGACATTGTTTTCGCACCATCGGTCAGCCGGAGGGCCTCGTCGTGATCCCTGATGAGGCCCACGGTCGACCACCAACGCCTCATCAACGACCTGTAACCAGATCACGGATACGCACCGAGGTTTTGAATTTGATGTCGATGACATTACTCGAGACCTTGAAGTCCTCTTCGCCCGTGGTGCGCGCTCCTTCCCGGTGGAAGCTGAGGTCGACCGTCCAGGTCTGGTTGAGAACGTACCCCAGCCCGACCGAAAGACGGTTTTTCTCTGAGAAGTACCCAACGGTTTCGCCCGAGAGGTCCGCGAAGAGCTCGCCGGCGAGCGGGATGTAGACGCTTCCCGGTTCGAGGGTGTAGGTATTCAGGGGGATTTTCGTGTCGAGGCGATATCGCAATCTCAGCATGAAGGCCCAGGTGTCCGATTCGGTGAAGCGTTCCTCCATTCGCAGGCGGTGGGTGAGCACCCAGCGCCGTACCTTGCCGGGGCTTTCGGGCCAAAACGCGGTGCCCTCCTGCCAGAGCCGGAGTTCGAAGAGGTCGTCGGCGTCGGACAGGAAGCTGTAGTACGCACCGACTCCGGCGGCAAGTCGAAAACGGTTTCCGAGATCGTACGATGCGCCGCCCGTGACGTAGAGCTTGTTCCACTCTCCCCAGAAGTCCTCCCTCGACATCTGCTCCTCGTATCCCAACGAAGTGAACACGCGGGTGCGCTCGCCCACCTTGTGCTGGTGCCGGTATGACAACCACAGGAAAGTGGGAGTATCGTCCTCCTGGCCGTACGCAGGCACCGTCGCCAGCACGGCGAGCAGGACGGTCCACAGCGCCGGTCCAAACCTCATGGCGCAGCGAGATCGGCTCGAGCGATCCGGGCCGGCTTCACCATCGTGGCCTTAAAACCGCCACGTCGCCGAGAACGTGCCGCCCTGCCGCGAACCGCCGGCGTCGGCCTCGAAATGCACGTTCCAGCGCTGCGTAATCGACCAGTTGAATCCGACGAGGAAGTTCCACCTGTCCGAGTTGTCCGACCACACCGAGTACTCGATCGTGAGACCGTCCTCGGCCCCCGGCATGTCGCTCGTGTCGACGTCGATGCTGCCGGTGATGAAATTCTCCGCCCTGAGATATGCTGCCCCGATGTATACCGAAAGCCCACCCGACTGTCGGGTGGGGACGTTCAGACCGATCCGCGGCGAGAGGTAGAAGCTCTCCACCACCCGATCCGAAGAGTCGACGTCGGTCCAGGTCCAGGTCGTCGGCATCGTGAAGAAAAAATCCTTGTACCCGAGGGCCGGGTTGATGCCGATGGAGAGGTTGTCCCCGCTGATGTCCCCTCGATAGGTCCCGGAGTACGTCCGAAAACAGGAGGCCGGGGGCCGAAGACTGTCGCACAGGTCGCCCGTGCCGATCAGGTCCATCAGGTCGGCACCGAGGAAGCTGAGGGGGATGATGCTGTCGCCCTCGACCCGTCCCGCAAGGGCGTACACGTTGAGAAACGGCAAGAGCCAGAAATCGAACTTGGCCTGCACGGTGGAAGTGTCGGCATACGGCTCGTTGAAAAGTGGAAATGGGATCGTCGTCCACTCGCCCCCAGGGACCCGTATGGACAGGTCGTACAGGTCGATGTCCTGCCTCTTCCAGGCACCCACGAGGGCAACGCCGTACGGCATCGGGAGATTGAATCCCTTTTCGACGACTTTCTGACCCAGTATCGGCAGCGCGCGGTTCCAGGTGCGTCCTGGCGTCGGCCGGATACCTCCACCGGCGGTCGGGAGCCAGGAAAGACCGACGTCGACGCTCGGCTCGACCTCGGCCCCCTCGGGTGGGGTCACCACCCAGATGACATCGGTGATCAGCCAGCGTCCGTCGTGTCGTCTCAGAGTGATACCTCGTTTACCGATGTAATCCTCCACATCGTCTCCTGGCACCCTGAGCCGATACGTGACGAAGCACATCGCCACCTCGCCGACCACCGAGCACTCGACATCTTCAAGGCGCAACGTGTGCCCGACTCCGCCGACTTTGCCCGCACGAACCCGCCGTTCAGCTTCGTCGAAAAAGGCGTCCAATGGCATGACGGCTACTTCGTCGAAGCTCCTGCCGAACCCGACGATCGCTTCATCGGTGAAGTAATCGCCCAAGCGCTCGCGATCCATGGGACGGCTCGGATCGAAGGACAGCAGGCTGTACACGGCGCGGACGACAGCCTCCGGTCGGTCGTCGATCGGGTTGTCCTGGGCGGGTGCGGCCGACGCGAACAACATCGAGGCGCCGAGGATGGTGCTCAGTGCAATCTTCATTGCTGAGTGCTCCTTTCTATGTGCCTCGGGGACCTCGCGCTCCGGTCCCTCTGGGCGGAGGTTCGCTTCCATTGAACCGAGAGCGCGCCATGGCCAGGTGTATGGGGGGTCGTGGTCCTGGAACCTCGAGGTTGAGACGGTCGTGGTGAACGGACATCGTGAAGCCTACTGAAGCGGAATGCTGGGGATCGGGAAGGCGAAGGTCACCACCAAAGTGTCACCCTCGAGCGTCGAGCGAGCTCCGGATTCCCACAAGTAGCGCGCGGACACAAAACCGATCAGCTTCTTCTTGGTCGCGATCGGAAGCACGACCTCTGGTCCAACGCCGTATTTGCGGTGCCTTCCCAACGACCGGTCGATTGGGAGCTCGAGATCGATTCCGAGGTCGTCGTCGGTCATCTTCCGCTGGCCGTAGTACGCGAGGCCGAGGCTGCCCGCCCCGTCCAAGAACGACCAACCGAAGCCGCCCTCGACCGTCAGCATGTCACCCACTTGGATGTCGGTGCCCTCCTTCTCGGTGTGAGTCTCGTAGAACGCGGCCGCAGCGAAGTGCCACCTTCGATCGCGGTCGAGGAACACCGTGGTGCCGCCGAACACTTCGAAGCTCCACATGCCCAGACCCAGGTTTTCGTCACCGTCGGGTTCGTACCTCCCGGTGGGTGCGTAGATCCCGAGGCCGGCAATGAAGTCGGCCCTGGCGGTATGCCAACCCAGGTTGATCGGCTGGACGTACAGATCCGCGAAACCTGTGCTGGCACCCTCGTTGACACCGATAATCGGGGCTTCGAGCGCGTTGTCGGTGAAGGCCGGGAAGGCCTGGATGCTGTAGTTGGCGCCGAAGATCTTGTACTCGCTCACCCAGATGAGACCGAGGGCATAGGCGTTGACCGTCACCGATCCCCGCCGGTCGGGATCCAGACTCACCGGGTCGCCCGCGCTGTTGCGAAGGGTGTCGGCGTCGTAGCGGATGTAAATGGGCGCCAGGTAGAAACCGGGCGGCACCTGAGTGCCGGACATGAGGCCGAAGTCGCCCGTGGTGTTGTGTCCGAAGAACTGGGCGTACGCCGAGTTCGGAGTGAGGAAACACGCCACAACACACCATGCAGTGGCCAAGAGTACGTGCCTTTTCATGAAACCGCCTCCTGCCGCGAATTGATTGATACCGCGCATGACCGCCTCCACACCGTTGTCATCGAGCCGGTTCATAAGGATCGGGGGTTCCGGCCGGAATCAATGGATACTTCTTCAGCGACGCCACGTGCTCCTGAAGCTGCGGGAGCCCCGCCTTGAGCACCCATGTGTGGGGGAACAGGACGTCGTCGTGCTCTCGCGGGTCGTTGATGAGGTTGTAGACGCGCGGCATCCCGTAGGTGCGCAGGGTGGTGTTCCAGGCGTCCTGCTCCTTGAAGTGGATCTTCCAATCTTTCCACTTCACACCATAGACGTCGTTGCCCATGTAGACGATGAACCCGTCGCGTCCGGACTCCTCGGT
>CBDTWX010000224.1:0-8713 GCA_965364305.1 uncultured Thermoanaerobaculia bacterium | reverse complement strand
GGCGGCACGGGATAGGTCACCGCCGGCACGGCGCTGGGCCTTGCGCTGCACGTGTACAGCACACGCGCGCCCCTGTGGCACATCTACGTGGCCGCGCCGCGGCAGATTGCGGGCGCGGCCGCCGCCATCCAAGCACCGTCGACCGGCGCTGCGTTTCCCAGGAAAGGATCCTCGGCAGCGGGTGACGAACTGCCCGCGCGTGAGGCATCGTGGTACAAAAAGCTCGAGGAGGGGAGGGTGGAGTGCCAGCTCTGCCCCCAGAAGTGCACCGTTGCCGACATGGAGAGGGGTATGTGCGGGGTCCGCGAGAACCGCGGCGGCACCTACTACACCCTGGTCCACGGACTGGCCTGCGCGGTCCACGTCGACCCGATCGAGAAGAAGCCCTTCTTCCACGTCATGCCGGGCGAGAAGGCGCTTTCCTTCTCGACGGCGGGCTGCAACGTCGAGTGCAAGTTCTGTCAGAACTGGGAGCTGTCCCAGTTCCGTCCCGAGCAGGTGGCGGCCTACGACCTGCCTCCAAAGGCGATGGTCGCGACCGCAAAGCGGGTTGGCGCCCGTCTCACCGCAGCGACCTATGGCGAACCGGTGGTGTTTTGGGAGTACGTCCGAGACGCCGCGACGGCGGCCAACGCCGCGGGGCTCAAACCGACGGTCGTCTCGAACGGATACATCCAGGAGCAGGCGCTTCGGGATGTCGCGCCCTCGTTGTCCGCGATCAAGGTCGATCTCAAGAGCTTTCGCGATCGCTTCTACCGCGAGCAGGTCCGCGGCGAGCTCGAACCCGTGCTCAAGAGCCTCGAAATCATCCGTGAGCTCGGAGTGTGGCTCGAGATCGTGGTCCTGTTGGTGCCGACCCTGAACGACTCGGCCGCCGAGATCCGCGATCTCAGCACCTGGGTCAAGAAGACCCTCGGCCCGGACGTACCCGTCCACTTCACCCGCTTCCATCCCACCTACCGGCTGACCGATCTGCCGCCGACTCCGGTGGCGACCCTCGAGCGAGCCTGGGAGATCGGCCGCGGAGCCGGACTGAACTACGTCTATCTCGGCAATGTCCCCGGCCACCCGGGCGAAAACACCGTCTGCCCGGGTTGCGGCGAGATCGTCATCCGCCGCGTCGGATTCCGGGTGCTCGAGAACCGCCTGGTCGAGGGGGCGTGCGCCGGTTGCAGCAGGGAGATCCCTGGTGTCTGGTCCTGAGCTGGAGAAAAAATGTCGAAATTCCTCTTTTCGCTATCTGTCGCGATGCTTGCCGTGATCGGTGCCGTCGAGGTAACTGGAGAGGAGGCGGATGTCGCCGAGGGGCTCTTTGGTGACCCGGGATCCATGGTGGAAGGCGTCTACGACGCGGTCTCCAGCAGGGACGGGAATGCTCCCGACTGGAAAGCCGTGAGATCGTACTTCGACCCCGACGCGATAGTCGTTCTCCGGGCGTCGCGAGAGGCGAGCAAGAAGCTCGATGTGGACGGCTTCATCCAGGATTTCGTGGATTTCTATGATCGGATCAATCACCAAAAGCGCGGGTTCGCCGAGACTGTGGTGTCGCTGAAATGCCTCGAGTACGGCAACATCGCGCATTGCTACGTGGTCTACGAAGCCGCGACTGAGGGCTCGGAACGACCGCCCCAGCGAGGTCTCGACAGCTGGCACCTGATGAAGCGGGACGGGCGGTGGTGGGTGGTGTCGGTCGTCAACGACTCCGAACCGAGTGCGGGTCCGATTCCCGAGGAGGTGTTTGCCGAGTAAACCCCCGGGTCTCGCGCAAAAGGTGCGAGTTCAGGGAATCGTCGTCGACCACTCGGCGGTTGTGCCGCCCTCGAATCCGTCGGCAAAGATCTCGGCAGGCAAATTGGGATCCACCAGCACGGTTGCGGATTCGTCAGAGGACCCGGCCAGCGTCGTGGTCACCCAGTACCACGTCGTGTCGGACGGATCGACCGAGATGATCCGGGTGGTTTCTCCGGTACTCCAGAGATAGCTGTCGAAAATCTCCGTGGTGAAGAGAGTCCAGGGTGATGTCCCTGATTTGCGGATCACCGGCGCGATGGAGCCCGTGTCTGCCGTCGTCGCCGTCACCACCGAGCTGAGGTCGGAGAGGACGCGGTTCTGGTTGCTGGCATGGGGGTTGGTGTAGGTCTTGACCGCAAAATCATACTGGGTTGCCGGGTCGAGCCCCGTGACCGGGAAGATGGTGGTCGTTTTCGAGTCAGTCGCGCCGCTGAGCAGCCATTGCGAGCTCGTCGTTTCCTTGACGTACAGCTCGTAGCCTCCGTCTTGGGTGTATGTCACGGCATCCCAGCTGAGCCAGACCGTGTGATCCCTGATCGCCCCGACCACGAGGTTGAGCGGTGCGATCGTCTGCGTGCTCTGCCAGTCGCCGCCGCTTTGTTTGGAATCGAGAAATGCGATCAGGGCGGCGTTGCTCGAGTGAACGGCGTTCCACCTGAGGCGGAGACCATCCGAATCCCACAGAGACGTGAGTTGCTCCAATTCTGGCGGGATGCTTCCAGTCAACTGGTTTGATTGGAGGCCAAGCCAGATAAGACCCGAGCAATTCCCCAGCGACGCCGGAATGCTCCCACTCAGTTGGTTGCGGCCGAGAAGCAGCACGTACAGATTCGAGAGATCCCCCAATTGGGGAGGGATGCTCCCGCTCAGCTGATTTCCTCCGAGGTCCAGAATCCGCAGGTTCGAGAGGCTCCGAAGTTCCGGCGGAATCGTGCCGGTGAGATGGTTGGCGACGAGGGAGAGGTCCTCCAGGTTCGTAAGGCTTCCCAACTCCGGAGGGATGCTCCCGGTGAGCTGGTTGGCGTCGAGCCAGAGGCTTTTCAGATTCACGAGGCTTCCCAGCTCGGGTGGAATGCTCCCGGTCAGCTGATTCGCCTCGAAGAAAATGAGCTCCAGATTCAACAGATCCCCCAATTCCGGTGGGATGCTGCCAGTGAGCTCATTGTTTTCGAGGTCAAGCCTCTGTAAATTCGAGAGATCTCCCAGTTCGGGTGGAATGCTTTCGGTGAGCTGGTTTCGAGCAAGGGCCAACATCACGAGATCTGAGAGGAACCTCAGTTGGGATGGGATGCTTCCCGTCAGGTCGTTGTATCCGAGCCAAAGCTGCTGCAGGTTCGAGAGGTTCCCAAGCTCCGGCGGGATGCTTCCCGTCAGCTCGTTGACTTCGAGGTTCAGCCTCTCCAGATTCGGGAAGTCTCCCAACTCCGGCGGGAGACTGCCCGAGAGGTTGTTGTCTCGCAGATCGATAATTTTCACCGCATTCCCCAATAGACAGGTGATCCCGTGCCAGGTGCACTCGGTCCCGGGGTCGTTGAAATCGGTGTCCCCCGGGTTTCGCCAGTTGTCGCGCACGGTCCAGTTGGCGCCGTCGGTGCTGTTGTACAGAGCGATCAGCGCCTGCCGCTCCGCATCCGGAATCGCGGCGGAAGCAATACCGGCGAGTCCACACATCGCAACCCAGGCAGGAAGAGCCCTTTTCAAAAGACACGCACCATTTGAAGCTAAATAATCAAGAATTCGTCTCATCTCGCGATGACCCCTTTGTTGTGTGGCATCGTCAACAAGATGGGGCCGCCGAACGGGTTTGGCAACTGCCCCGACTGGCGCGAGGCAGGTTCATGGAGCATTTTTGGATGCGGTGAAAGCCGGGAAACCCCATAGTCAGCGCACAAAATTCGACAGATTGTCTCCTGGTAGTAACAAATTGGGTCACAATGGGATAAGAACGTCCTTGGTATCTCGATTTATGCGATAAAGTGTTGTGTGACACCCATCAATGTTGCAGGAGGCCGCTCATGAAAGAGCGCATGGTCGCGTGTGTTGTCGTTCTTCTTTCCTCGGCAATCGGTGTGGCGCAGACCTGCACGCCTGGTGCAACGACGCTCTGCCTGCTCGGCAACCGATTCGAGGTCGATGCGGCGTGGGAGGATGCGGCCGCGGCTTCCGGCGCCGGCTACGCGGTCCCCAAGTCGGACGACTGGGGTTACTTCTGGTACACGGACCCACGTTACGTCGACGCGGCGGTCCGGGTGATCGACGGCTGCGGAATCAACGGCAGATTCTGGGTGTTCGCGACTCTGCTCTCCGATTTTGAGCAGACGGTCGAGGTCACGGACACCGTTGCCGCTGTGACAACGAGCTACTTCAATCCCTTGGATATTGCGCCACCGGCCATCACCGACACCGCCGCGCTCGCCACCTGCGATGCGGGGGCGAAGGTCCTCTCGAGCGATCGCGGGATAGTGTCGCAGGCCGCCCTCGATCTTGCCGGACATTTTGAGATTACCGTCGATTGGGAGGATTTCTCGGCCAACACCGGCACCGCCACCGGGGTTGCGCTGACCTCACACTCGGGCTACTTCTGGTTCTTTTCTCCCGACAACCCCGAGCTCTTCATCAAGCTCGTGGACGACTGGGCCGATTCAGGTTACTTCTGGGTGGTCTTTGGCGCGACAACAAACGTCGAGTTCACCGTCACGGTCACCAATACCGAGGACGGTCAGATCAAGAGCTACTTCAACCCGCTCGGCAACACGCCGACCACCGTGATCGACCGGCAGGCGTTCGTCTCCAGCACGACCAGCACGATCTTCGCCGACGGGTTCGAGTCGGGCGACTTCGGCGCCTGGTCTTCGGTGGTGCCGGCTCCGTAAGCCGAGACTGCACCCATCCGAGGAGAAACCGCAGATCACGCAGATGGACGCAGAGAGATCCGCCCACCCGCCCGATACTCGATGCTGGATGCTGAACAGCTGAGGACCTACATCGTGCCAAATATGGTATGGTGCCTTCGAATACCGTTACATTGGTTTGTCGTTCAACCGAAACCATTCAGAAGACTCAAGATGAGCGAGTCTCACCCGCGATCGGAACCACCCGGGAGGGCTTGGGGTGCTTGTGCCAAGGTTGTGCCCGGCCAGAGCTGCGTCCAGACGCGTCCCGGGTCCCAAGCTACGGTTCGGCGGTTCATTTCGCCCGGTGGAATCCCTCGTCACAAAAGGAAAAAGGAGGTCTGGAATCATGAACAGACACAGAACGAACGCGTTGCTTGGAGGACTGTTCTTCGCTCTGGTGGCGATTCTCGGCGTGTCACCGGTTTGGGCGGACGTGCCGCCAACGCCGCACCAGGTCGTGATCACCGAGGTCGTGGTCGATCTCGTGACGGAGCAGCTCGTCATCTCGGGTCACAACTTTTGTAGGAATCCTGGGGTGGAGCTGGCTGGCGTGGCGGTTTCCGCTGTCACTTCCGGCGGGATGATTATCGCGGACCTGCCCGCGGGTTATGGAGACGGTGATGTTCTGCTCACTGTCGACTGCAACCGCGGCAACAAGGGATACGATGCGTGGGAGCTGACCATCGGCGCCGTCGGTCCCCCGGGACCTCAGGGTGACCCGGGACCGCAGGGTGACCCGGGACCGCAGGGCGATCCGGGACCGCAGGGTGATCCTGGACCTCAAGGTGATCCGGGACCGCAGGGTGATCCAGGACCGCAGGGCGATCCGGGACCGCAGGGTGACCCCGGTCCGGCGGGACCTCCAGGACCCCCAGGACCGACCGGTCTGCCCGCCGGGTTCTATGTCGTCGAGGGTGCCAATCACACGATTGTTTCCTTGGCGACTCATACCGAAACTCTGAACTGCAGCACGGGTGACGCGGTGACCGGCTGGATGGATGAGGGTGCCGGTTTGGTGGCCGGACCCGGTGTGAGCGGTTTTCGAAACGTCGTTCCGGTGGTCACCGCAGGCATGCCGACGGGTCTCACCTTCACGTTTATCTGCACGACCAACCCGACCTGCGAACTCAGGCATCGGATGATCTGCGCCGACCTGACGCCGTAAGACGACGACCGGAGCGCCCGTTTCAGGACGATGATTTGCTAGGCTGGTTGCAGACGATCCACGAAAGAGGTGCGTCATGAGAGATGCGATCCTGTCGGCGTCATTCGTTTTCGTCCTCGTGCTCGCAGGAACGGCCGCACAGGCGGCCGATCCGCACCCGATCGCACAGCCGGTCAGAGACCTCGCCCACGATGGGGAACCGTCGTTCCGGATCGAATGGCCCCACGGCGAGATGGAGGCTCGAGCTCTGATTCCGACCGATCATCTGGTCTTGGGTGCAGAGCACATCCTGGACCAGCAGTGTCACAACGGCGGTTTCGGCTGGCCTCACGATGACTGCTCGGTGACCTACCACAACATCAACGCCCCGATTCTTCTCGGCGTGCTCGGTACGTATTATTTCACTCAGGATCCGATCCACCTCCTGGGAGCGTTGAACGGCGGTGCCTTCGATCTGACCTACCAGTTCTCCAACGGCGAGGCCAATTTCGCCACCTTTACGCCGAACTTCCTGCTCGAACTGGCGCGGGCCTCTGGCAACACCTCGTTTTCCACCTGGGTGTCGACCGAGTTCTTCGATGAGCTCGCGGCCGGAACCTACGGTCCCGACGACTTGGACACTGCAGGATGGATCGCCCGTATCGAAGGCATCCGGGTCGACGCGTGGATCAACCTTCGCCCGTGGGAGTTCCACACCGTGATCCCGGCCGCGCAGGCTCTCGGCCAGCCCGGCCAGGATGCCATCTTCGAGCAAGGTGTGCTCGACGGATTGGCGACCCTCGACAACAGTGATCCGGGCGCTGTCTTCTCCGACATCATCGGTCTGGCGGGAGCCGTCCGGGGCCTCGCCTTTGCCGACCGGTTCAGCTTTCCGGCCATCTCCGCGCCGCTGCATCCCGGAGTGGACGGGATCGACAACCTCGAGGATCTGGCCGCCTATCTGGCGTCGCTGCAGAACGTTGACGGATCGTGGAACTGGCACTCCAACCTGGCCGCACCAACCGCCAGCGACGAGGACGTGCAAACGACCGCATACGCCCTGTTGGCGCTGCTCGAGGTCGATATCATGACCGCCGCCAGCTATCAGGCCGCGACCTCTTCAGCTCGCGAGTGGATCGATTCCATGCAGCTGCCGGATGGGGGATTTCCGGAGTACCCCGGTGGGTCTGAGAATACCGAGGTCGAGGGCGAGGCCGTGACCGCCGTTGCCGCCTTCGACGCCAGGATCTTCGTCGATGGATTCGAGTCCGGTGACACCTCGATGTGGTCGACCACCGTACCGTAGCCTGATCCGGAGAGTCGTGCTGTCCGCTCGAGTGCTGCCACCGGGCACATTCGCCGTCAAACGGGTATCTTCAGGATGCACACTCGGCACTTTTTGGTGCTACACTGTGGCTGTCCATCTCAGAAACAAGCCGACCTTGCGAAGCCAATTTTCGGCGAGCGAATGGCACGCGGGCAGGAGGATGACATGGCGGCAATACAACGGCGCATGAGACGCGTCTCCGCAATCGCTACGGTGATTGCGGTGGCAGGAGGGTTGGTTGCGGCCCGGCCGTGCCACTCTGCGGCCACGGCTGTGGACCCGGATGTCTGTATCCGGGACGTCCCTGACCCGGGGGCGAGCAACGAGAGCCATCCGGACGTGGTTTTCAACGGGTTGGAAAACCGCTACCTGGTGGTCTACGAGGACGATGTCAGCGGCAACCCGGACATTTTTGGCATCTATGTATCGGCCGACGGCACGGAGAAGGGAATAGCCTTTCCGATCGCAAACGAGGTCACCCTCGAGGAGCGGCTTCCGGCGGTGGCCAATCGGCCCGGCACCAACGAGTACCTCGTGGTGTGGCAGCGACGAGGGTCTGTTGGCGGTTTCGACATTTATGGCCGTATCGTGACCGGGACTGCACTGGGCCCGACCTTCCCGATCGCGACCTACTCCGACGATCAGGTGTGGCCTGATGTGGCCCATGTGTTGGGTCAGGAACGGTACGTCGTCGTCTGGCAAGACGACGACAGCTCGCTGATCAATCCGCCGGACGTCTTTGCCAGGGTGATGGAGAGTGACGGGTCCTTCGTGCGCAACCTCGACGTAGGTGTCTTCACCGGGTCGCAGACTGCCCCCGCCCTGGCGACGGCCTCGTGGTCGAGCGATATCCTGGTGACCTGGACCGATTCTCGGGGCACCCCCAACGGGATTCGGGGGCGGCCAATATACACGGCAGGCACGCCGAACCTGGGGTCCGAGGTGGTGATCACCGACCTGGCGGCCGAGCCCGGCAGGAGCGCTGTCGCCTGGGGGGTCGCTGCCACCGACGTGCCGGACCCCGGGAGCTATCTTGTCGTCTGGCCGGACGGCACCCTGATCCAGAGCCGCCGCGTCAGCGCGATGGATTTCTCCCTCGTCGGGAGCGTCACCACGATCTCCGATTTCGCCAGCGGCAAGTACAACCCGGAGCTGGTTTTCAACCGCTCGGTGCTCGAGTGGTGGGTCGCGTGGCAGGACAACCGGGACTGCGGTTGAGACACCCTGATCCACGGACAGCGGGTTCTGTCCGACGGCAGCGTCACTTCCACCAGCCCCAACGAGCGGCTCTCCATGGACCCGCCCGGACTCGATCCGAGCACCGATCAGGAGTGGATCGCGATGGCCTACAACCCGCTCCTCGGTGACGCGCTGATGGTGTGGCAGGACTCCGGGCACGCAACCGATCTGGGCCTGACGGGCATCTGGGGACGGGTGTGGACCGGGCTGCTCTTTGCCGACGGCTTCGAGTCCGGTGACGCCTCGGCGTGGTCGGCGAGCGTACCCTAGCCCGGACTATTCACCAATCTTCGGCTGCAAGGCCCGATGCACCGCACC
>CBDTWX010000223.1:0-8725 GCA_965364305.1 uncultured Thermoanaerobaculia bacterium | reverse complement strand
GACACATAAAGGTGGTGGGATTTACAACCAAAGGTGGTCGTTGCCGTTGAAAAACCGTCAACGCGCCCGGATCGCGGAGTCGACCGACCGCGCGATGGTCGCCATCGCCTCGACGGTCTCCTCACCGGAGGAGTAGGCCAGGACCGAGACGTAGTAGCGATCCCGATAGAAGCTGATCTGGTACTCGTCCCGGATCGAATTCTTGCCGAAGTCCGTGGTCGTATCGATGCCGGTAACGTTCTCGGTAAAAATCGCAGCCGCCCCCTCGGGCGATCCCATGTCGTAGATCTCCAGCTGGACCTCGAGGTCACCCTTGGAAAACAGCTGGGCCGCCAACCTCTCGAAGCCACGGTCGTGGTAGGCGTCGGCGCCGCCGTTGATGTACTCGAAGAGCTCGCCACCTTCATAGAGGCTCGGGTCGCCTGAGCGTGACCAGCCTTCAGGGGTGCCGTCCCGCGGCACGAGGTGGGTGATCTCGGGCGATGGCGCCGCGAGGAGCGCGAGTGTGAGAATCAGGTGGACCATCGATGCATTTCCATTCAACCGATGGCGACCCGACGCCGGTCGATCGCCCTTCCGCAGTAGACCCCGAGACCGAGATTCTCGGCACGGACCAGGTAATCAAAGCGCGTGCGGGTCTCCTCGATGCTTTCCGGAGTGTCGACGCCCTCGGCCAGCCTCTTCTCGGCAATGATCTCAAAACCGACCGAGTCGAGGGCCACCGGATCGGTGGCCACCATCAGCGTGTCGGTCTGCCATACGTGGCTCGGCGAGGCGCTGGGCCCCTTGTCGTACTGGGCACGGAGCCCGTCGAGCACCGTCAGCACCGTCTTGTCCCGGATCGGGGGACAGGCGCAGGCCTCGGCGATGTAGCGGTTGACGAACTGGTGGCCCCGATAGCAGTTCGAGGTGAGACCGAAGGCGAGGTTTTTGAGCCCGAGGGTGGTGAAGCACCCCTTGTGGTGCTTGAGGATCGGGATGTTGATCAGCTTGTCGATCCCCGAGGTGAGCGCCTTGGGAAAGTAAGATCGCGGTCCGCCGTTGAGCATCGAGTCGAGGTGATTCTGTTCGTCGGGGATGACGTAGTCGCACTCGAAGTAGGAGCTTTGGTCCAGACCCTCGAGGCCCTTTGTGACCTTGGCGTCGCCTTCCCCGACCGTGTAATGGAGGCAATGGGCCTCGATCCCCGGGTAGCGATCTTGAGAGTATCCCCACTTCTCGAGCTGATGCCGGTAATGATCGACGAAAACGATGTTCTCTCTTCGGACCCCAGTCGACTCGAGTGCTGAGATCACCGCGTGGGTCAGCTCGTGGGTGGTGGAGGCAACCGGCGCCCCGACCGGGTTGACCTTGATCCCGACCCGGTCCTCCGGACCGACGAACTGCATCCACGCCGCCTGCGAGCTGCCGGTTCCGGTCAACGCCTTCATCGATGCGGCGAGCATGGCCGAGACGATCGTCTCGTCGGCGCCCTCTTCTTTCATGACACCTGGAACCGTGACCTCGGCGACCACTCCGGGGTAGCGTCCGGGCATCGACCATTCACATCGCGGCTGGCTCGTCGCGTCGGCGAGGTTGGTGACGAGCGTGTCGGGGTCCTCCGGCACAGGTGGCAACGACGGACGCTTTGCCGGCTCTTCCTGTGCGGTCAGCGCCGACGGCGCGGCGAGAAAGACTCCAGCTGCGGCGGCGCCCTGGAGGAACGATCGTCGATCGACGGCATCTCGCTGCACTTTGCCCATGTGTTCTCCCCCTGGCTATCTCGACGCCGTCGATTGTCTCATGATTGTCGTGAAAGGTCGCCAACCTCGATCTCCCGCAGTCTGCGGCGCGACCGGGAGCCGGCCTTTTACGGCGCCGAGGACCTCACACCGTCCGGTTTCTACACTCGTGCAGATGCCGAACGGGCGCGAGACGACGCCAGGAGGACGGTGGCCGCCGTCCGACCGAATGTCACGACCACGGACTGACGCTCAGCGAGCCCCCTTGTCATCCGTCGACCACCACCTCATCGACGACCCCCACGACCACCGCCCGAACGGGGGCGTCAGGGGCGTCGAGCACCTGGCGGGCGCCGTTGCCCTCGTCGAGCACCAGCACGGTCTCGCCGGCCCCAGCGCCGACGCTGTCCACCGCGATCACGTCCTTGCCGGTCTCGGTGCCGTCGAGATCGAGGAGATCGACCATCAGCAGGCGCCGACCCTCGAAGACCGGCGAGCAGATGGTGGCGACCACAGTCCCGGCGACCCGTCCGATCTTCACCGCGACCACTCCTCGACCGCATCGACGATGCCGACGATGGCATGATCGACCGGTCCGGGAGGTGGCGGCACGGCGAGCGAGGCCTCGCGGCTGGCGACCACCGTCACCAGATCGTCGGGCGCTGCCATGGCCACGCCGTCCGCGGCGACCACCGGGTTGCCACGCGGTTCGAGTCGGCGGTCGAGCGGCTGAACGATGAGCAGCCGCAGGCCCTCGAGTCCATCGTAGACTGTCGTCGCAACCACGGTGCCGATGACCCGCCCGAGCTCCATCTCAACCTCTTCCGCCGTTGATTCGGGTCGAGAACTCGGTCGCCGCCTCGAGGTTGGCGAGCATCTCGTCGTGAAACTCGGGGATCACGACCTGGGCGACCAGGTTGGAGGGATCCTCCAAACGCTCGACCGCGATCTCCACCGCGGCCTCGACGTCGGCAACCGCACCCGAGAACACGCAGTAGGCCTTGCCGCCGAGACGGTCGGCCAGCTTGAGCTCCACCAGATCGACGTCGGCGCCCTTGAGCCCGCTGTCGGCCGCGCCGATGGTCGCCGCGACGGTGCGGGTCTCGACGATTCCGAGAGAATCGCCGGTGACCCGGCCCCGCATCCCGCGCAGATAGCGCACGACCTCGGGGTGGGCGGAGGGGAGGATGATCCGGTCGACCAGGGCGTCGCCGCCGGCGGCCAGCCCGGCGGCGTAGGACTCCTCGACGCAGGCCACATCGCCGCCGACCAGCACCAGGTACCTTCCCGGGTGGACGGTGCCGGCGTAGGTGACGTCGACCGGCGCCCGTTTGACCATCGCGTCACCGGCGCGCACCCCGATGGCGATCGAGTCGAACTCCAGCAGGGCGATCGCCGGCTGCATCAGACGATCCTCAGACCGCCGGCGACGGTCATCCGCCGGTCGCGGGAAAAGCTCCGCGGCCTGGTCAGCCCCTCGCCGGTCGGGCTGGCGATCGAAAAGGAGGTGTAGCCCTCACCCCCGTCGCCGAGCCCCGCGAGGTTGGCGGCGTTGGCGACAAAGATCGAGACGTCGATGTCGCGGGCCATCCGCGTGATGGCGTTGACGTCGCGGGAGTAGATCGAGGCGGTGTGGCAGCATTCGCCCTCGGCGAGGATGGCCAGATCGATAGCTTCGTCGACAGTTCGCACCCGCACGACCGGCATCACCGGCATCATCTGCTCGGTCCACACCAGGCTGTGCTCCCGAGGAACATCGGCCACCACCAGCCGAATGTCGTGCTCCGAGCGGACGCCGATCTGCTCGAGGATTCGGCCGGCGTTCTGCCCGATCCACCGGGGGTTGATCCGGCCCGCCTTCCCCGGCTCACCGATCTCTGAAAAAACAACCCGCTCGAGCTTTTTGAGCTCGTATTCCTTGAGCAGGTAGGCGCTGTTCTTCACCATCTCTCTGAGCAGCTTGTCGGCCACGGATTCCACGACCACGACGACCTTTTCGTCGGTGCAGATGACGTTGTTGTCGAAGGAGGCGCCGCGGACGATCTCTCGCCCGGCGAGCTCGATGTCGGCGTTGCTGTCGACGACCACCGGAGGATTTCCCGGGCCCGCGAGAATCGACCGCTTGCGGGTCTTCTGAGCCTCCCTCACCACCCCCGGCCCACCGGTGACCATCAGGACGCGGACCTGCGGGTGGTTCATGAGCCGCTGCGCGCTCTCGATGGTCGGCTCGGGGGTGGCGGTGACCAGATCGGTGGGACCTCCGGCGTTCACGATCGCCTGGTTGATCAGACGCACGGCGTGGACCGAGACATTCTTGGCGCTGGGGTGGGGATTGAAGACCACGGCGTTGCCGGCCGACACGATGGCGATCGTGTTGTTGATGATGGTCGCGGTCGGGTTGGTGGTGGGGGTGATGGCGCCGATCACCCCGAATGGGGCGTACTCGGTGACCGTCAGGCCCTGGTCGCCCGACCACACGCGGGGTTCGAGGTCCTCGGGGCCGGGCGTTTTTTCGATCACCAGGAGGTTTTTTTTCTCTTTGTCGTCGGCGCGTCCGAGCCCGGTTTCCTCGGCGGCCATCTCCGCCAGCTCGCGCGCCGCAGCCCGCATCGCGGACCGCACCGAATCGATGATCCGGTGGCGCTTTTTGAGCCCCATCGCGCGGTAGCCCTCGAATGCCGCGCGTCCCGCCGCCACCGCGGCGTCGATGGAGGGGTAGATGCCGTCACCCGATGGCTGGACAGCCTCGGCCGGCGCGGTCTCGGCATGACCGCGTAGCTTGAGCCGCACCCGCTCGATGACGGCCTGGATCTCCTGCTGGTCGAAGGCAGCCTGCTGCACCATCTCCTCCGCTCACGGTATCGCCGGGTTGGGCGGGTGGTTTTTGCCGCCGCCCGGGTTCCTGTCGCTCGTCAGCTCGCCCACTCGCCGTCGGCCGGGGTCTTGCGATAGATCTCCTCGCCATCGACCTCCCAGCTGTCGACGATGGCCATGATGACCGCGTCGCAGGGCCGGTCGCGCGTGTACTCGGTCTGACGCGCCGATGAACCCGAGGCCCAGAGCACCATCTCGCCGACCCCCGCACCGACCGAGTCCGCCGCCACCACATGGCCGCCGGTCTCCTTGCCGTCCACCCCGAGCTCGCGCACGACGAGGAACTTCTGACCGGTGAGCCCCTCGTCCTTGCGGCTTGCGACCAGGGTGCCGGTCACACGCCCGAGCAGCATCAGCGCTTGCCTTTGCCCTTGCCCTCGCCGGCGGCCTCTTCGGCGCGGCCGAGGGGCAGGACGAGGTCGATGTTGGTGTGCGGACGGGCGATGACGTGGGTGGAGACCACCTCGCCGACGGTTTCGGCGCCGCGGATCCCCGCCTCGATCGCCGCCTTGACCGCCGCCACGTCTCCGCGCACGATCGCAGTGACATAGCCGCCGCCGGTCTTCTCGTAGGAGACGAGCTCGACCTTGGCGGCCTTGACCATGGCGTCGGCGGCCTCGACCACCGCTGCAAACCCCCGGCACTCGATCATTCCCAACGCTTCAGCCATCGAAATCTCCCTTCAACGAGTTGCTTGATTCGTCGCGGCACCGGACGCACCGCAGATAGCGCAGATTGACGCAGATAGTCACAGATGTTTCCTTATCTGCGTTCATCTGCGTGATCTGCGGTCTCTCCGTCTTCATTCCTCAGCTCGTCCTTCGACGCCTTCGATCGCCGCGACGGCGGCTCTCCAGCCGACATCGATGTCGCGCTCTTCGCCGCCGAGATAGACGCGTCCCATCGAGCCGAAAGCGCGCACCTCGAGAATGTTGATATCGGCCGCCTTTTCCGCCTCGTTGGCGGCAAGCGCCGCATAAGCGGCCGGTTCTACCTCGAGCACATACAGTGTCTGCCTCGGGATGATCATGTGACCGTGCCGCATGCGGTTGATGAGCTGCACCTGGTGATCGTCGAGGTGGCGGATCACCTGGCTCGAGAGGATCTTGGGTTTGCGCCGGTCCGACTCCTCGAGCCCGATCTCCGACAGGATCGCGGCCCCGCTGGCTCGGGTGTCGGCCTGCGACTCCGAGTGCACCTCGAGCAGACCGTAGTAGCGTTCGACGATCTGCATCCCGGGGCGCACGTGGGTCGCCTTCAGGGCGACGTCGGTCAGGCGGTTGATCTCGATCCCCGGCGAAATCTCCACCCACAGGGAGGCGTCGCCGGCAAGCGGTAAGAAGCCCTGCGCGACGGTGCCGAGGAACGCGGCGTACTGCGGCTGCAGTGAGTCCAAAAACACGTACGAGCGAAGATCAATACGATTCACCAGAGTCTCCTTCCTCGCCGGATACGATGCGGACGCCGGCCGAGGCTCCTATGCGGGTCGCACCGGCGGTGATCATCTCGCGTACCTCGGCCGCGGTGTGGATGCCGCCGGCCGCCTTGACACCCATCTTCTCGCCCACGACCTCGCGCATCAGCGCAACATCGAAGACCGTTGCACCGCCGGGCCCGAAACCGGTGGAGGTTTTGACGTAGTGGGCGCGGCCCTGCTGGGCGAGGCGGCAGGCCACCACCTTTTCCTCGTCCGAAAGCAGGGCCGCCTCGATGATCACCTTGTTGATCGCGCCGACCTCCCGACAGGCATCCGAGACCCCGGCGACATCCTTTCGCACGAGGTCGTTCTCGCCGCCCTTGAGGGCGCCGATGTTGATCACCATGTCGATCTCGCGCGCGCCATCACGCAGCGCTCGACGCGCCTCCATGGCCTTGATCTCGGGGGTGTTGGCGCCGAGGGGAAAGCCGACCACCGAGGCCACCGTGACGCCGATTCCGCGAAGCCGGCGCGAGGCGCGGGCGACCCAGGCCGGGTTGATGCAGACCGCGGCAAAACCAAACTCCGCCGCCTCGTCGCACAGCCGGTCGATATCGCTGGGAGAGGCGTCAGGCTTGAGCAGCGTGTGGTCGATGTAGGAGGCCAACCCGGCCGGCACGTCGGCGCCGGAGCCGCAGTAGCCGATGCGGGCGGCACCGTTGGCCACCACCTGTTCGGCGTTCTCCAGGCCCTGGTCGGTGTGGTCGCCGGCGAGGGTCGCCAGCACCTGACGGGTCACCACCTCGATGAGCTCGCTGCGATCGATCATGGATGGTCTCCCTCGCGGAGGTAGCGGTGTTCGACCTCGGTGATCTTTGAGACCCGGCGGGCGTGCCGGTTGAAGATGTTGAGCATGATCCCGGCGCCGTCGACGATGACTCCCCACCTGCAGACCCCGGTACCGACCAGATTGGCCACCGCGTGGGCGAAGTCGGGGTAATCCACGGCGTCGGTCGACGTGCACCCGCAGTCGTGGATGGCGAGGCCCTGCCCCTCGAGATGCTCGATCAGCGACTGCTTGAGCTGAAATCCCCCGTGGTCGGCGCCGATGGCGATGGTCTCGCCATTGTCGGGCGTGGAGGTGTCTTTGACGGCCATCACCTCGTCCACCACGAGGCTCACCAGTTGACGGACCTCCTCCTCGGTGACGGGCGCGTCCCCGGGAAGATTCTCGTTACCGCTCACCAGCTCCTCCAATCCGTAGCCCGTGGGGATGCGGCCGAGACGGGCCGCCCAGGTGCAGCGGTCGTCCTCGGAGATTCTTCGCGGTCTTCGAGAAGATCGAAAAAGATCCTGAGCTGGGAGACGGTTGCGTCAAACGACGCCAGGCTGTGGTTGAGGCGTGCGCCGAGAACGGCCCCCTCCATGGCGCAGACGACGAGCTGCGCGACCGCGGCGCGATCGAGAGTTGGTGGAAGCCGGTTGTCCGCACTCTGCACCAGGTCCTCGATGCGGGCGGTCCAGGCGGAGAAGACCTCTGCCAACCGTGCCCTGACCTTCGGGTGGTTCTCCGACATCTCCGCCGAAAGACTCACCATCGGTGAGCCGAAGGTCAGGTCTCCGTGGTCGAGCTGTCGCCGGTAAAGATCGAGGACTGTGAAGATCTCCGAGATCGGGTCGTCCGAACGAACTGCAGCAGGGTCAAAAATCTCTGTTTCGAAGACCTCGGCGATGTGATCGACGACCGCCAACAGCAAGTCTTCTTTGGCCGCGAAAAAGTGGTAGAAGCTGCCGCTGGTCGCGTCGGCCTCCTGGATGATCTGGTTGACCCCGGTCTGGGCGTATCCCTGGCGCCGAAAGAGCTCGGCGGCGGTGGTGATCAAGCGTGCGCGAGTCGTGGTTTTGCGCGGCCCCAAGGCGTCTCCCGTAGAAAATCAGGAATTAACTAGAACGTTCTATCTAGTTTAAGATAAATCGTCCTTTTCGTGGTGTCAAGCGCCTGCGGTGACGGTTTCGTGGGGAAAGAAAAAGGTGCGCGCGGGCGTGCGCGCCGGGATGTCAATCGTCACCGATCACTCGGGGTACGGCTCAAACCCGCGTGCTCGATCATTTTGTCACCGGCCTCCATGCGAGCGACCACGGTTGTCAACCTTCCGCGACATTCTGCGTCTGAACGCCGACATGCAGAGTGATCGCCCGTCACAACGACTCGAAAGGAGAACGAGATGAAAAAAGCCCTGATCTTCCTTTGTGCCCTTGTCGTGGTCAGCCCGGTCCTGGCCCAAGAACCCGGGGACGAGCCGCCGCCGATCGTCGAGGCGTCCCACAATGCGGTGGTTGCGTTTCTCGAGCTGACCGCCGAGCAGGAGGCGGCGTGGGATGAGATGTACCAGATTCATCGTGACGCCGAGCAGCCGATCCAGGAGGACATTCGAGAGGTCCAGGAAGCCATCGATGCCCTCTTCGAGGCGGGCGATCCCGACCCTGAAGAGGTCGGCGAGCTCTTTATCGAACGACGGGAGCTCGGCGAGGCGCTGATCGAGGTCCACGTGGTGTATCACGAGGATTTTGTTGCGATGCTCGATGAGAGCCAGGTCCGGCGCCTCGGATTCATCGCCCGCGCCGATGACGTGCAGCGCATCATCCCGGCCTTCAAGCTCTTCGAGCTGATTCGCAGGCGCTGAAGTTTTCTCCGTCACGATGAATCGGCGGG